>JAYVXK010001122.1:0-3257 GCA_043785265.1 Myxococcales bacterium
CGATCTGGTTCGCTACTTTCTTGCGGTCGCCGATGGTGCCGTTCGCGGTGTGGCGTCGCGTCCGATGGCGCTCAAGCGGTATGTGAATGGCGCATCGCGGCCAGCCTTTTTCCAGAAGCGCGCGCCCGAGAAGCGACCGGAGTGGATCAAGACGGCGACGCTTTCATTTCCGTCGGGTCGGACGGCTGACGAGATCTACATCACGGACGCGTCGCAGCTCGCGTGGATCGCAAACCTCGGCTGCCTCGATCTCAATCCGCATCCCACGCGCGCCGATGATCTCGAACATCCCGATGAGCTGCGCATCGATCTCGATCCTGGACCAGGCATCGAATGGAAACAGATCGTCGATGTGGCCATGGTCGTGCGCGAAGTGCTCGGCGATCTCGGACTCGTCGGATGGCCAAAAACAAGCGGATCGCGTGGCATCCATGTCTACGTTCGTCTCCAGCCTCGCTGGGGATTTTTGGAGATCCGTCGCAGCGCTTTGGCGATCGCGCGTGAAGTCGAGCGACGCGCGCCAACGATCGCGACGAGCAAGTGGTGGAAGGAGGAGCGGCACGGAGTGTTCCTCGACTACAATCAAAACGCGAAGGACCGCACTGTCGCGAGCGCGTATTCCGTGCGACCCACCAAAGACGCGCGGGTCTCGATGCCAGTCACGTGGGAGGTCTTACGCACCTGTGATCCGGCCGAGTTCACACTGTCGACGGTCCCCAAATTGTTCGAGGCCTCGGGCGACGCGCATCGGCACATCGACGACTCGCCCGCGACCCTCGACACGTTGCTCGAACTCTCGCAGAAGCATGAACGCGATGGCTTGGGAGACGCCCCTTGGCCGCCGCACTACGCCAAGCAGGCTGGTGAGCCGAAGCGAGTTGCCCCGTCGCGCGCGAAGAAGGAGAGCGAGACCAAAGCCGTCCCAACCAAAACAGCAGCGAGACGCGCAAAGCACCCGCTCATCGTCATCGCACGATCAGAGCACAAAGAGGCCGCAATCGAGGGTCTCGAGCGGTGGAAGAAAAAGTATCCCGAAGCCGCGCCGCATCTCACGCCGGACGACGTGCTCATCGATGCGATGCGTGGACGCTTCACGACTTGGACGCGCATTCGAGTGAATCTGCGCAACGTGCCAGAAGCCATTCGCCCCAAACAAGAGACGCCGGATCCGGAGTACGAGCCCGAAGGCCCGCCGCACTGATCAAACGGACGTGCCGCCGAAGATCTTGCTGAGCTCCAGCGCGGGTGTGACCTCGAGCTGATCGTACGTGCAATCTTTTGGAGCTTTGTCTGGTCGCCATCGCTTCAAATGAGTCGCGTGCCGAAAGCGCCGGCCTTGCATGTTGTCGAAGCCGACCTCGCATACGCGCTCGCAACGCAGCGGCTCCCACGAGAGATCTTTGCCGCGGCTCCAACGACTTTGTTTGCCGGGTTTCCGCGTGGCAGCATCTGCGGCTTCTTCTTCCGAGGCGGTTTGTTCATGCGACGGAACGAACTTGCCCCAAGGATGATTGTCGCGCGCGCCTTCCCGAAGTTCTGCCAGATCGATCACGAGCTGAGCGCGGACTTCGAGTTTGAACGACGCGCAGATTCCAACGTGTTGCAGAGCGCCATCGGCATCGAAGATCCCCAACAAGAGAGATCCGATCATCTTGTCGCGAAAGCCCTTGAGCCAGCGAAAACCAGCCACGACGCAATCGACCGTTCGCGCGTGCTTGACCTTCACCATGGCGCGCTTGCCCGGCAAGTAGAGGAGGTCCTCCGGCTTGGCGACGACACCATCGAGGCCCGCGCCTTCGAAGCGACGAAACCAATCTTCGGCCGTCGCGTGATCCCGCGTCGCTGGCGTGAGGTGAATGGGCGGGCGTGCGGTTGCGAGCGCGGCTTCGAGTCGAGCGCGACGTTCTTTCTGCGGTCTGTTGCGGAGATCTTCGTCGCCCTCGGCGAGCATGTCGAACGCGACGTACGATGCAGGGGTTTGCGCGGCGAGCATGTTGACGCGCGACTCGGCTGGGTGGATGCGCAAGAGCAGCGCCTCGAAGTCGAGCGCACCGCGAGTCGCAATGACGATCTCGCCGTCCACCACGCATCGCTCGGGGAGGCTATTTTTCAGCGGTCCGATGAGTTCCGGAAAGTAACGCTGCAGCGGTTTGAGATCGCGGCTTTGAATGTGAATGTCATCGCCATCGCGAAACACCATCGCGCGAAAACCGTCCCACTTGGGTTCGAAAATCCAGTGGTCGCCCGCGGGCACTTCGTTCGCGAGCTTCGCGAGCATCGGCAGGACAGGGGGCGAAAAGGGAAGTGCCACGTTCAACTCGCGCGTCCGGCGCGCCACTCCTTCACTGCTTTGGCCGACCGCGTCGTGAGCACGTGCTCTTTGCCGAGCCATGCTCGACGAGCGATCCCAAGTCCATACTTGAGGAAGCTCAGCTCTCGCGTGCTGTGCGCGTCCGAGTTGATCGCAATCGGAACCCCCAAATCGCGCGCCATTTTGGCTCCATTTTCGTGGATGTCGAGTCGAAGGGGAGAGGAGTTCAGTTCGATCGCGGTGCCGGTTCGTGCGAGCGCGGCAAGTACGGCTTCGATGTCGAGCGCGCTGCCTTCGCGTTGCCCGAGCATGCGACCGGTCGCGTGACCGAGACAATCGATGAGCCCGCTCTCGATCGCGCGTACGACACGTTTGGTCATCTGCTCGCGATCCATGGTGAGCTGCGAGTGCACGCTGCCAATGACCCAATCGAGATCGCCGAGTTCGTCTTCGAGGTCGAGCTTGCCGTCCGCGAGGATGTCCGATTCGAGTCCCGCGAAGATGCGAATCTTGCCATCGTACTTGGCCTCGACTTCGCGAATGCGCTTCACGTGCGCGCGCAATCTCTCTTTGGTGACGCCTTTGGCGATGCTCAGCGCCTGCGAGTGCTCGGTGATCGCGATGTACTTGCGACCTGCTTTGATGGCCGCGTCCACCATCTCTTCCAACGTCGCACGGCCGTCGGTCTCCACCGTGTGCATGTGCATGTCGCCCAGTAAATCAGCCAGTTCTACGAGTTTTGGGAGGGAGTCGTTTTTTGCCAGATCGATCTCGCCGCGGTTCTCGCGCATCTCGGGCGGCATCCACTGCAGTCCGATCGCTTCGTAGACGTCTTTCTCGTCCTCACCAGCCAGGCTCTTGTCGTTAGCGTCGAACACGCCGTACTCGCTCACCTTGAGGTGCAGCTTCACGGCGATCGTGCGCATCGCGACATTGTGCTCTTTCG
>JAYVXK010001123.1:0-3257 GCA_043785265.1 Myxococcales bacterium
CTCAGTGGTGCTCGTGCTCGCGATCATGTTCATGTTCGTTGTCGTGCTCGTGCTTCCCCTCGCGATGCTCGACATCCGGTCGGCGAGCCGGAGCGACGACCAGCACCTGGGTTCGATGACGAAAGAGGGGCTCAGGCTCGGTTCGGTAGTATGCCCAGCCTCGGGGAGTCTGGCGATACCAGCGTCCGTCTCCATAGTAGACGTAGCCACCCTCGTAGTAGGTGCGCGGGTAGTTCTCCACGACAACAGGGCCCTCGACATAGTCGACTCCCGCTGGACTCTCTGCGTAGACCTCGCCCATGCAGCCCAACGAGTTCAGCGCGAATGCGGCGATGCCCAGTGCAGCCCAGCAAGTAAGTCGGTTCATGAGCTCGACGTTCGCAATTGGTGTGCCGCAGCATCGACGCGGCATTCGTCGTCAATCGGGCTTAATTCAGGGGTGGATTGACACACCACGCAGATCTGCCACGCCACGCCGCCGCAGCGCTTTGGTGTTAGCGCGCAGCGGCTCCCCAGAACGCAGTGCTGATCTGATTGAGCTGGGTTCCCCCTCCGGTCGACGTATCCATCGACAGAATTCTTCCTTCGCATGTCAGGCCATAGAGAGTCGGACCATAGGCGGCGAGTCCCCATACACATTTGTATCCGACCGAGCCGAGCACCTTCGCCGTGTTGTTGATGAGATCGAACTCGACAAGCGCGTCCGCCCCGCCACCACTGCTCGCCGTGGCCAAGAGGCGACTACCCACGAAGGCGAGATCGCCGCTCGACGACGTGCTGCCGGGAAACCACGTGACGAACTGAATGGCTCCGGTCCCAGTGTCGAGTGTGTAGAGCGCGTTGCCACCCGCCACATAGAGTTTGCCGTTGGGCGCGACGTCCGCTGCGTTGAGAGTGGTGCCGTTGATCGGTTTCGACAGGGTTGCGGTCCCCAGTTGTTGGTCGACGATGTAGAGCGATCCAAACCCCACGCCATACAGCACGTTGGTGGGCGCGAGCGCGATGTCGGTCAACTGGGATTGCGTGGTGCCGATGGTCTTGACCTGTCCGGACGGAAGTCGAACATCATAGAGAGTGGTCGAGTCGTGCGCGAACGCGTGAGCTTGGCATCCCAGCACGAGATCGCAGACGTGACTGATCGGACAGAGCTTGTTGTCGGGGACGTGCTTGCAGGTTTTGTTGGCCTCGTCGCACGTGTCGATCGTGCACGAAACCGTCCCGGCACAGTTGGGCGGAGGCGACACCTTGCAGCCCTGAGTCGGGTCACAACGCTCGGCGCCATTGCAAAACACGCTGTCGTCGCACATCGGATCTCGCGGCGTGTGCGTGCAGACGCGCAGCCCAGGGTCGCACCGGTCCAGAGTGCACGCGATGCCGTCTTCGCAGTCGCTCGCAGACGTGCAGCCAGCATCCGAGATGATCACCACGTCAGCGCCGGCTTCCACCGGCACTCCACCAAGATCGACATCGAGACTGGTGCGGCCACCGCATGCGAAGAGCGCCGCGCCAAAGGCGAGCGAGAGGATGGGGCGCAGGTGCATTTTGGAGAACCGATCCAGACTGTAGACCAAGCATCGGATTGGCACACCCCAGCGCGTAGACGGGAGCGGGAACGGGGACGGGAGCGGGACGGCAGCGGGAGCGGGGACGGCGGACGGGGACGGGGAGCGGGGACGGCGGACGGGGACGGCCACTTGACTAGCTGCTCGCGATCCTCTCACCTACGTCTGCATGGCAACGCGGGTGTGCTCGAGATGTGGCGGACCGCTTCCGGCCAGCCAGGCTTGGATGCAACGCTGCGAGTTTTGCGGCGCAGAAAATGAGCGGACGCAAGTTCCCGTGACGCCGTTTGCACCACCGCCTCCCGTGTACGGTCCGTCTGCTGCTTCGTCGTCTCGCGGTGTCGTGCTCGCCATCGCAGTTGGGATGGTGTTCATGGCGGGGCTCGCTGCGTCGCTCATTGGCTTCCAGTCGTCGTCCACGACAATGACCCAAACCGTGTCGTCGCCTGTCACGTTTCCATCGTCGACCGAGCCACCGCCTGTTGCGCTGAGCGCCCTCCACACGACTGCTCTCACGTGGACCACGGGCGTGAAAGTCGACGCGCCCAACCGCGTGGGAACTCCGCAACACTTCGATCCCATCGCCAATTGGGAGTGGGTAGGCGCGATCGGAACTGCCTGGTGGCCCGATGCGAAGCTGTTCGAACTCACCGCAGACCCCATCCAAAAGGATGGCACCGTCAATTTGACGGGACCTCCATTCAACTCGACCGCGCCGCAAGTCGAGTACCACTTTGCTTCTCAAGACTGTCACGCAGCCGAGAAGAAACGGGTGGAGACCGCGCCCGGGGAAGAGTCGAGTTGCTCGCTCGCCGTCCAAGTCACCGCAACGCAAGTCGTGGTGCGCCTCGATCTCATCGGCGTTGATCGCAGCGGGTCGAATCCGATCAAGAAACCTGCGTGTACGATCGAGCAGGCCTTCACCTATCTCGACGGCGCGCACAAACTCACCACGCGACCTTCCTACGCCATTCGGCTCGTCAACGACGTGTTTGGGTACAACTACAGCATATCGGCTGGGCAGGGCAGTTCGTCGATGGACGCCGTCGACGTCTCGCCGACATTTTGCAGCAAGGCGCTACCCAACAAAGCAAACGCACTTCCTGTCGGTCCGACTTCCAACCCGACTTCCGGTTCGACTTCCACTTCCACTTCCACCTCCACCTCCACCTCCACGTCCGCTTCGCCCCCGTTTGATCGACACGCCGCGATTTCCGCTCTCAACGGCGCTGGGGTCGAGTCGTGTCGTGACCAAGCGTCGACTGGGGTCATTCACATCGTGGTCACCTTCCAACCCGACGGCAGTGTTTCGTCGGCGACGGTGAGCGCTCCGCACGCGGGCACGCCATTCGGCAATTGCGCAGCCCAGAAGGAGCGCGGGGTTCGTGTGCCCAGTTTCAGCGGCGCGCCGGTCACCGTGAGCTTCTCGAGTTCGCCGTAGGCGCGGGGTCTCCTCCCGCCGTCCCCGTCGCCGTCCCCGCACCTGTCCCCGTCCGCCGTCGCCGTCCCCGCCCCCGCCCCGTTCTCGTCGCCGTCCCCGTCCCAGTTCCAGTTCCTGTTCCCGCGTGCGATTCAGACTGCGAGAGCTCGGCGGAGAGTGCGGATGACCGAGCTGTGCTACTCACGCAAGCATGAAGGCTTCTCACGTTCTTCTTTTCTCTTTGCTTGGCGCATCGACGGGCTGGTTCTTTGGTT
>JAYVXK010001124.1:0-10525 GCA_043785265.1 Myxococcales bacterium
GCTGCTGCAACCTGTGAGGGTCAACAGCCGCCCGAACGCGAACGTGAACGCGTCAACTCTCGTGAGTCCTCAAGGGACCTGCACGGACCACCCCAGACCTCCTCCGTCGAGCGGAGGTTGCGTCGGAGTTTGATTGGCGTGCACGATGAAGTAAGTCGCCGTAGCTGCCCCAGCGACGACCACACCGGCGAGCGTCCAGAACCACCAACGCGAGAGAACGGATGTCTTCTCCACCGACATGCGCGCGCGCAGGTTCACGGCCTCGCCCGGTTGTCCGACGACGGTCGCTTCGTAGGTGACGAACCCTGACTTTTGCACGGCGACTTTGTAGCTGCCGCCCGGTCGCGAGACGTCGATCGGCACGACGCCGACGTCTGCATCGGCGAACTTCACCACCGCGCTTGGCTGGTCGGACTCGATGTGGAAGGTCGCCGGCAAGCGATCGAGCGCGATGGCCAACGAACTCGACGAGCCAGGGGCGAAGGTCTTGTTGAGCAGCGCATCTGCGTAACCTTTGCGCGACAGTGTGATCACGTGCACGCCCGGATCCATCAGGAGCTTGAACGACGCGGTCACGGGCGTCTCTCCAGGGCCTGGCGAACGAAGTCCTGCGACGAGCACGTGACGTACGGCGTCGAGCTCGAGCGGCCTTCCGTCTACTGCGATCGCAGCGTTGGCTGGGTCGAGTGTCACGTCCGCGGCTGCGAGCAAGTCGTCGATCTGCGCAAGGTATGCGTTCGTGTCTGCGACCAGACCTTCGGCGAGCTGGGTCTCTCCCGACGCGGTGTTCTGATCGAGCGCCGCGCGCAGTGTCTTTCGAGCGCGTGTGTATTGACCGAGAGCACGCTGGCACAGGGCGATGTTGTAGCTCGTGATCGAATGCGGTCGGAGCTTGGCTGACTGCTCGAACGCGGCGAGCCCCTCGGCCCATTGGGCCTTGTGAACGAACTCGCTGCCGCGCACGAAGTCAGCACGTGCCTCGACGGTCTGCGGGTCGTCGTCGGCGAAGGCATTCGCGGTCGAGAGGCACAAACCAATGACCAAGAGCGCGAGACTAGAACGGTGGCTTGTCAATGACGCCTCCAGCGGGTGTTGCCGTCGTCAGCCTGTTGGCGGTGTGGTCCGGTGCGATGACGCTCGCACTCGCGGTTGGCTTGGTGGTGCCATGAGTGACAACGGGTCTGGCCGTCGCGACTGAAGGTGTCGTTGCGACGGACGAAACGGTTGATGCCATCATGGAGGGTGTTGCAGTCATCGTCGGCACGTTCGTCGCTGGCGAGGACGACGCGACCGCAGAAACCTGCGCGCTCGAACTAGACACAGCACTCGTGGGTCCACTGATGAAGCGCGATCCCGCGAAGGCGAGCACACCCAGTACTGCGACCCCTCCCACGACGAGTCCAGCACGCAGCACGGACCGGTCATTGCCCCGCGGATGCTCCCGGCTCATGGCAGCGAGCGTCTCGGCCGGTGGGGACTGCATGGAGCCAGACGCATCGGAAGGTGCGGAGTAAGTCGCGCCAAGTGGATTGACAGGATCGCCTGTACGCACCGCCACCCGATCGCCTGTCGGCAGTCGATCGACCGGAAGTGAGTCGGACCGCATGGGAACCGGCGCCTCGAAGCTCCGGACGGTTACGCTGGTGTAGCGCGCGAGTACCTCGCGAACTTCGTGCAGACTGGGGCGCGACTCTCGATCGCGCGCGAGCATGCGGTCGACGAGAGTCGCGACATCCGCTGGAACCTTAGGCGCGGTCTCCACGAGCTTGGGCACCTTGTCGGTCGTCACGATTTTCAAGATCTGACCGACGTTGTCGGCCTGAGTTGGACGCTTCCCGGTGAGGCACTCGAACAGCAGGATCCCAAGCGACCAAACATCTGCCCGATGGTCGATGTCCTTCTCGCCGAAGATCTGCTCGGGTGCCATGTAATAAGGCGTCCCGACCATCACGCCCGAGCCTGTGAGGCCACCAGTCTGCCCCCCGTCCGCGTCGGTGTGCGCCAACTTGGCGATTCCGAAGTCGAGCACTTTGACGACGATGCCTTCGGGTGTTTGCGTGAGGAAGATGTTGTCGGGTTTGAGATCGCGGTGGACGATGCCCGCCGCGTGCGCAGTGCCAACGGCAGAGACGACGGGGAGGATGGTTCGCGCGAGTTCGTCGATCGGTAGGACATGATCACGATCGAGCCGAGCGCCCAACGACTCGCCAACGAGCAGCTCCATCACCATCACGGGTGTCGTGTCTTCGAGTTCCAACACATCATGGATCACCACGACGTTCGGGTGTTGCACTGCGCAGGCGGCACGCGCCTCGCGCAAGAACCGCTGGACGAAGCGAGCGTCTGTCGGGCCGCTCGCGTGCAACAGCTTCAGTGCGACAGGCTTGCGCGTGACCACATGGGTCGCCGACCAGACCACGCCCATCCCGCCCTCGCCAAGCAAGTGGTCGAGACGGTAGCGTCCGGCCAGGATGTTTCCCGCGGCGAGTTCGATCGGCACCAGCGATAAGTGGACACTGTCATTCGCCGGAGTGCAAGGACTGTCCGTGCAGCGCAGGAGCTCGCCGAACTCGGCGCGGGCCATGATAAGATCACGCGTCAGGAAGCCGGTCGTCAGCGTCGTGTTCTCGTCACACCCATCGTGCCGCTGGTCGTTGCGCATCGTCGCGTGCGCAATGGCGCTGGTTTGCGCTCTCGGGGCGGGCTGCAGTGCGTCGACTCTCCCACCACTCGGCGAGGTGCTCATCTACGCAGACACCGATCTGCCGGTTCCAGAGCTTGCTTCGCGATTGCGCATCGACGTCTACTCGTCCAGCGGTGTGTGGCTGGCGACTCGCGACGTTCCAGCCACCACCAAAGATCGATGGCCGATCAGCTTCGCGGTGAACCTCGGACCCAATGAAGGCGCTCGCGACGCGGTCGTGAGGTTGCGCGCTTACAAGGACAACGAAACTCGACGCTACGAAGGAGAGCGTTTCGTCGATCGCTTTCCACCAGTCTACGCGCCGCCCGGCACAGTGCGTCCTGCTCCATTGGGCAACGATCAACCACGTCTGTTGAACGCGACTCGGCAAGACGTGACTCCCACGCTAGAACCAGAACCGATGCTCGCCGTGGACCGCGTGGTGCAGGTGCGATTGGTGCCGGGAGTGATCGCGCATGCTGGAGTGACATTGCACGGTGGGTGCGCGGGCACGATGGCCGACCTGCGGGACTTCAGCGCGCTCACGACATGCGTCGACACCGAGGGTGTTCTGGTGGACGTCCACAACGAGCCGCTCTCACAACGCGCAGGGAGCGCGACGCCCAGCCTCGCTGGCACATTCGGACGAGACCACGCGACACCATGTGCGGGATCGCCGCGCGCCTCGACGACAGCCTCGAACGGGACACCCCTTCACGACGAAGAGGTCTGTGTGGTCGGGGGCGCGTTCATGTTTGGGATGGATGGAATTCAGGTCGGGGGCGCCGCCAACGACACGCCCAAACGCATCGCGCTGGTCTCCTCATTTTACATGGATCGATACGAAGTCACCGTCGCCCGTTTTCGCGCGGCGACCGCGAAAGGTTTTTTGGACGTCGACGTGGTCCGCAACGAAGGGCCTCTGAGCCCCAGCGAATTCCTCAAAGCGTTTACTTGGAGTCGCACGCCGCTTGGGCGCGAAGAATTTCCACTCAACGGCATGTCCACCAATGCAGCATCGGACTTTTGCGCGTTCGCCGGGCAGGCCGTGCCGACCGAGGTCGAGTGGGAGTACGCAGCGACGATGGCGGGGCGGCAGTCGAAGACTTCCTACCCCTGGGGAGAGGACTATCCGCGCTGCGCCGATGTCGTGTTTGGCAGGGCTGGGTTCCCTTTGGGAGATCCCCTTTGTCTTTCGACGAAGCCTACACTTCCGGCTGGCATCGCTCCCGTCACCGCGTTCGACCAGACAGGTCAAGACGTCGCTCTTGGAACTGGACTGGTGGGTCTCGGGGGATCGATGAGGGAGCGCACCGCAGACTCGTTTGCCTCGTTGGGCAGCAACTGCTGGCTCTCCGCTCCTATGAATGCGGTCACGTGCCAGTCTGCAGGACTGCTCTACAAGGCGATGCGAGGCACGTCGTGGATCGATACATTTCCGGTCGTGTCTACGCGAGAGTCTGTTGATCCAAACTTGTTTTATGCGGGCGAGGGGCTTCGATGCGTGCGACATTTCTGATCGCAGCGAGCTTGGTCGTGGGTGTCGCCTGCGGAGCACCGACTGGGCCCCCAACAGGTCAGGTCGTGCTGTATGTCGATACGGATGCTCCCATCGCGGAGCCCTCGCCGGCCCATCCGACACTGGCAGATCCCATTGCGCTCTTCGATGCGCTTCGCGTGGACGTCTTGTCGGCGTCCGGTGAGCCGTGTGCGGGATGCTCTCGCGACTTCGACGTGGACGCATCGATGTTTCGTGATCGCCGCGTGTCGTTTGGAGTCGTGCCCATCACGCGAGGCGTCCCCATGCGCGTGCGCGTTCGACTCTACGTTCGCCGTTTTGCGATCGTGGGTCCCAACCCGGATTCGAGTCTCGACGTGACTGTGGATTTGCCAGTGGTTGGCGTGGCCGGCGTCGTCGCAGCAAACGTGCTCTTGAAGACGGACGATGTCGGCCAGCCTGCAGAGCGCGCCGCAGACATGGGCCGACCGTTGCACTCGCAAGTCGGCACCTGGGCTGGTGGCGCTCGCATCCCCTGCGCCGACGCGCCGCGCCCAGGAGAGGCGTGCGTCCCTGGAGGCGCGACTTGGCTGGGCACACCCGACGGATCCATCAGCTACTCGCTCTCTCGAAGCTGGCACCGACTCGCCATCCTCTCTCCCTTCTTCGTTTCGACGACGGAGGTCACCGCAGGGCAGTACGCGCAAGGCGGCGGTCGAAAACCCAACACATGGAGTGGGTCGACCGATGGCACCAAGCAAGGGGATTGGTGCACTTGGTCAGCCGGCGGTGAGCGAGACCAACTTCCGATCAACTGCGTCTCGCTCCCGTATGCGCAGTCGTATTGCGAGGCGCAAGGTATGACACTGCCAACCTCAGCGCAGTTCACGTATCTCGCGGGCGGTCTCATGGGCTGGCGCTATGCCTGGGGCAACGAGAGCCCGAGCTGCCAAGACGCCATTTGGGGGCGGAACGGCTTCGGCGTGCTGCTCTACCTCCCGCCCACTGATTGTCTGTCGTACAGCACTGGGCTCCTGCCACTTCCGGGCGGCCCTGAGCGGCCTGGCTCCGGTGAGCGCGACAAGATCAAGCTGGGCTCGCAGACGGTGGTCGACATCACCGGCAATGTCGTCGAGTGGGTCGCCGATGACTATCAAGAAACGACCGAGTCGTGCTGGTCCAGCCTGGGAGTCATGGCCGACCCCTTGTGCAGGGGCAAGAGCGTGAAGCATCCGAACGCCACGACGGCACACGGAGGCGGATGGGAAGGTGGAGGCAGCCAACTCTACGCCGACGCGGCGACTTCTTCCGACCACAACAGCACCTACATCCAGGTTGGCTTCCGCTGCGCGCGTCCTTCGAAGCGCTAAACGGTTCCCCCAGCCTTCCGGATGATCGCCTCCAGGGTCGCGAGGTCGATGCACTCGGTCCCGACTTCGCGTGCCTTGCGAGCTTTGGTCGAGTTCGAGTCTGGGTCGGCCATCACCAGGTAGGTCAACCCCTTGTTGACCCGATCCATCACCGTGCCGCCGTTCTGTTCGACCAGTTGCTCCAGTTCATTGCGCTTGCGTGGCTGGGCTCCGGTGAAGCAGACACTCTTCCCTGCCAACGCCTTCGAGAGTGCGCCTGACCTGGCGACCGGAACTTCCTTCTTTGCCGATTTCGACTTTGCTCTGATGGGCTGGTCCTCGTCCCCGCTCGCTTCTTCGGTCGCGATTGGTTCTGCGGTCTCGGCGGTTGCGATGATCGCCATGAAGGCGTCAGCGTCGATGCATTCCGTGCCGTATTTTCGGGCTTTTTCTGCTTTGCTCGAACCAGAGTTCGGATCGCTCATCACCAGGTAGTTCAGATCTTTGGTTACTCCTGAGAGGACCGAACCGCCGTGCTTCTCGACCAAGTCTTCGTACTCTTTGCGCGGTCGAGGCAGAGCGCCCGTGAAGCAGAAGCTCTTCCCAGACAGTCCACCTCCTGCCGACGGCGGAACTGGAACCACTCCTACCGCGAGCAGACGTTGAATCTCTTCGCGTCTGGCTGCGAGTCCTGCGGCGACATTCTTCGCGCGCATGGGACCCATCCCTTTGAGTTCGGCGAGTTGCTCTGCGGTCGCGGCTTGCACCTTCTCGAGTGTGTCGAAGCCCGCGCTCACGATCAGCTTGGCAGTCTCGAACGCAAACTCGTCGATGCCAAGAGACGCTAGGAAGATCGGAAGTGTCAGAGGCAACTTGGCGTGGAGGTTGTCGAGGACCTTCTTGCCAATGACCGCGCCTCGCCGCTCGAGCTTGGCGATGTCTTCCACTTTGAGTTTGTACAGGTCGGCGGGCTCGCGCACGAGCTTGGCTTCGACCAACTGCGCGATGATCTTCTCGCCCCACTCGTGGATGTCTTGCACGCCAACCCAGCGTTGAATGCGTCCCTCGACCAGCGCGCGACACTCGAGATTGGTGCACACCAAGTATTCGCCACGACGCGTGAGCGCTTGCTTGCACACTGCGCACTTGGTCGGCGGCACCACCGTCTCGCCATGTTTGACGACGACCTCTTCGAGATGAGGAATGACGTCATTGCGGCGAGAAACCAGCACTTCGTCGCCCACACCAATCCCGAGGCGCTCGGTGTTGGATGCGTTGTGCAGCACCACACTCTGCACGACCGCGCCACCGATCTCGACTGGCGAGACTGTAGCAATTGGAGTGACGCGACCTGTAGGACCTGTGTCCCATTCGATCGCGAGCACGGTGCTGATCTTCGCCATCGACGCAAACTTGTAGGCCACGGCTCCGCGCGGACGATCGGCGAGCTCTCCCAACAAGTGCTGCGACCGGATGTCATTGGCGCGAACCACCAGTCCATCGATCTCGTAGTCGAGGGTCGCGCGTTTCTTCGCCGCGTAGTCCTTGTGAATCTTGAGCACACCTTCCAAGTCGGTGACCGTGAAGGGCGGCACGATGAGACCGAGTTCTTTGATGCGTGAGTACTTCTGCTCTTCGGTCGCGTGCTCCACATCCCCTTCGATGTCGTAAAACATCACCGTGAGGTGCTCGCACCCATCGCCGTCATACCGCTTGGAAGTGCCCGAAGCTTTGTTGCGCGGCGGGCTGTCATAACCAGGCCACGCCTTGCGCATGTCCGAGAGCTTGAGGATGATCTCTCCGCGCACTGAGACTGTGAGTGGCTCGGGAAGTTTGGCTGGGACGCCCTTCATGCGACGCGCATTGGGCGTGATGCGTTCGCCCACGGTGCCGTCTCCGCGTGTGATTGCATCGACCAGTTTGCCTTTGTCGTAGTTGACCGCGAGCGACAGGCCATCGAGCTTCTCGGTGACGAGCAGATTCTTGGAGATGGGTGGAAGTTTGCTCTCCGTGCCCAGCTTCTCGCAGAGCGCGATCCATTGGCGAAACTCCGCCTCGCTCACGGCCTTGTTGAGCGAGCCCATGGGAATGGCATGCCGCGCCTTCTCCCATTCGGTGACGACTTCGTTGGTCTCGCGCAGGGGTGCGCCGATGCTCTGAAGAATGGCATGCTCTGGATCGAGCGCGCGCAGTTCGTCTTCGAGCACGTCGTAGGCGGCGTCCGAAACGAGCGGTTGTCCGTTGTAGTAGGCGTCTTTGTATTTGCGGAGGAGCGCTGCGAGTTCGGTGACGCGTGCCTTCGATCCGGATTGGGTGGTCATGCGGCGGAGAAGGCTAACGGACCCAGTGGCGCGAGTTCAATGGCCGAAGACGGCGACGCTCGCAAAGGCTCGCGCGCCTGCCAGCGGCGCAGGACCATAGGGTGTAGTCGCATAACCGCAATAGTTTTGGGTCATTGGTCACTCCACTGATCGTCAAGCTCGTCACACCCTATTCTCAGGTTGCTCGTACGAAGCCAAGTAAGTGTGTCCGGCGTCATTCGAATGCAATCCTCCCAATGGGGTCCCATCGAGTCAAGGAGCGGCACTACCAGCGCCAGCTCGATCCTCCCCACGGTCCCCCACACCCTCACCGGTACCGTTGCGTCTTGAGTCATGAATCGCCAGTGCTCGCGCTGCCCCTTCACAAACTCTTCGATGCGGTGCCGTACCACGGAAGGTTCACGTACCTTGTCATGCCCAAAGGCGCGATCAGCCTGGTCGAAACAGATCCAACGTACGGCCAGATCGGCACGCATCTGTGGTGTCGCTGACGGGGAGCATTGGATGGCGTGCCGCACTGACTCCATGCAGGATTCACACGCACACCGGTTCGCGCTTGATGCAGTCAAGCACTTGAGTCCCACTGGGCACGCAGTCGCTCGCGATGCGTCCTCCTTTGCGCATAGGTCGCTCGTGTCCGCCAATTCTAGCGCGGAATCGCTTGGCGAGTCTGCTGCACTCGATACCAAGATGTTGGCTGCCACCGGTACGCCCGGCGACACGGGTGCTGGTACCGAACACTCGAGCAGGACAATGCACGAGCCCAGAACGATCCCAAGCGCGCAGCACACTCGCCAAACCCGTTTGCGCATGATCAGGAGTCCCAGCCCTTGCCGATATCTTACTCTATTGGCAGATGCCAGAATCCGAAAGTCATGTCCAAAGCACCGCCGTGCTCGTCAGCGTGAACCAATCTTGGAAGAGATCTTGGAAGAGAATGGCGCCCATCCCATCGGGATACCTTGGCCAATTCACACTGAGTCGACACAACGCACGATTGTCCAAAGTCATGCATCGCCACTGAGGGTTCGGCGCGCCACGTCGTGTCGCCCGAACTCTCCTCGCTCGGGGGATCCTTCGCTTCGCTCAGGATGACACCCTACCAACGCCTTCCACTTTGTCTTTCGTCGCTTCTCCCCGCCACGCTGTGACTTTCGGCCTGCACGAGGGACGGTCTCGCAGCGCGGAGGTCCAATGAGCTACTCTGTCTCGAGATGCATCCTGTGGTTCGCGCCATTCCTCTTCCGGAAGATGCCATGACGAACAACACGCGAACGCTCACCGATTTACTCGCCATTCTCGGTGAGCTCGGCGCCGAATATGTCGTGATCGGTGGCCTCGCAGCAGGGTTTCATGGGCGTGTGCGCGCCACGGTCGACGTGAATCTTCTGGTCCATCGGTCCCACTTGAAAAAAATCGGCGCAGCTCTCGAAGCGCTTGGGTATCGCGTCCGGTTTTTCCCCGACATGCTTCGCGCCTACCCTGCGAACAGCGATGACGCGGCGGAGTCGGTCGCCGATCTCGTCGCGTGCGAAGCCAATCCGACATTGCTCGCGGCGTCGAAGGCCATTCAACGTGCGTCGCTGCTCGGACACGAGGTGAGCCTCGTAAGAAAAGGCGCGTTCGTCGCCATGAAGTTCCACGCAGCGGTTTCGCCCTCACGGCAACTCGGAGATCGCTACCAGGATCTGGTGGACATCGAGCGCGTGGTGACTCGAGTTTTCTCGCTGGAAGACCGCGCGCTCGCGCTCGACATCGCCGACACGATGTACCCAGGCGCGCGCGCGGATCTCGACCAAGCGCTCAACGATCTGGCAGCCGGTAAGCCCGTCAAGTTGGAGAGAACGGCCCAGTTCACCTGTAATGGACTTCGAGATCATAAGGAATGGGGCGGCCTTTTCCTCTTTCCATGACGTCTCGGAGGCTCAAGAGGAAGATGGCCCATCTCATCGAGCAATGACCTTGAAAGTTCGAGCTCTCTCTCCAGCCTGAGTGGCGAAACTGAATGAAGGTCTGCTTGTCGTCGGTGGACAGGTCGAAGCTGATCTCGGTACCTTCCCATTCGCCCGCGCCTTGGCCTTTGGGAGATTTCCAGGCGACGCGTTTTCCTGGGACGAGCTCTTGCACGGTAAACTTTTGGCAGAAGTCACCGAACCAGAATTCGAGAGTTTCTCCCACCTTTTCGCCACTTCCTCTCGTATCGGTCGTCCACCATTGCGCGAGTTTGTTGGTGACCGTCAACGCCTGGTAGATCTCTTGGGGTGAGGATTTGATGCCGACTTGATGATTGATTCCGTTGCTCATGGTGTTGTCCTTTGCTTGTCGTGTGCTTGGCCCAGTTGCGTGGGAAAGATATCCAGGAAATAGTTCCATCCTGCCTGGTGCGATCTCCCCAGCTCGTTGTCTGGAAGACCAGAGTGCACCAGGGTCATGAGCGTGCCCTTCGCTCGTTTCTCGAAGGTCACCGTGACGGTCGACTCTTCACCCGAGGTGTTCGGTGAAACCCAGGTGTGCTGCATGCGCGCCGGTCGCGCGAGCTCGGTAAATCGGCCGTAGTGCGCCGTTCCTTTGAAGGTCCAGTAGAAGAACCCGTCTACCTTCGGGTCCAAGAGGAGCTTGTCCGCCACGTTCCACGGATTGCCAGGGATCTTCGGATTGAGCCAGGCATCGAACA
>JAYVXK010001125.1:0-10509 GCA_043785265.1 Myxococcales bacterium
GACCCGCGCGTAACTTCTGCGAGACCGACGAGAAGACCATCGCCATCACACCCGATGTGTACATCGTGAAGGACTCCGAGAAGTTTGTCGTGACCGACAACGACCGCGGCGTGCAGCGGCTGTACATCAACGAGGCGCTCACCAAACAACTGCTCAAGGACCCCGGCGCCAAAGAGTTCATCGGCGAAAAACTACGCAACGCGCAGTGGCTCATTCGCGCGATCGAGCAGCGCCGCAAGACGATCATCCGCGTCACCGAGTGCATCGTCGAAAAGCAACGCGACTTTTTCGAGAAGGGCGTGGCGCATCTCAAACCGATGATCCTCCGCGACATCGCAGACGCGGTGGGCATGCACGAGTCGACCATCTCGCGGGTCACGACCAACAAGTACGTGCATACGCCCCAAGGTTTGTTCGAGCTGAAGTACTTTTTCAACTCGTCGATCCGTCGCACGACCGAGGACGACATCGCCAGCGAGAGCGTGAAGCAGGCGATCAAGAAGATCATCGAGGGGGAGGACAAGGGCAACCCGTTGAGCGATCAAGCGATCGTCGACATCCTCGCCAAAGACGACGGCATCCAGATCGCCCGTCGCACAGTCGCAAAATATCGCGAAATGCTGGGTATTCTCGCGTCGAGCAAACGCAAGAAGCTCTTCTGACCTCAGCAGCGCGCGGCAGGTGCAAGGACCGTGACAGGCTGGTCAAATGATCGTGACGAATTTCGGGCAGCTTTGACCCGGTTCGTCGTTATCCTGAAGACAGCCGCAACGCCCATTCGAGTTCGTATCTCGACCTCGAGGAAAACGGCGCTGCGAGGAGGTTCTCGGACATGAACATCGCGATCACCTTCCGCCAAATGGATGCGACCGAGGCAGTAAAAGGCTATGCAGCCGACAAAGTTGGCAAGCTGCAAAAGTTTCTTCGCCAACCAATGAAGGGTCAAGTCACGCTGAGCACGCAACACCGCAAACACAGCGCAGAGGTCGACATCCACTCGGGAGGCGCGCACTACCACGCGCACGAAACGAGCGAAGACATGTATGCCACGATCGACAAAGTGATCGACAAGCTGGAGCGACAGATTCGCGAGAGCAAGCCGTCGAAAAAGGGCCAGGAGCGAGCTTCGCAACGGCTCATCGCTGACGAGACCAGCGAAGACTAAAAGCCTAGCGGGCGCTCAGTGCGGTCACGTTCGACCGAATGGCCGCTTATCGCGCTGTGAAATAGCGTTCGAGTACGTCATATTCCGGTCGTGCGCCTCACGGATCTGCTCTCACCAAAACGTGTTGCAATTCAGAGCAACGGGCAGCTCGACAAACGCGGGATTCTCGAGCTGCTCGCGACCATGCTCGGCGATGGTGCGCATGTAGCGGTGCCACTCGTGTCAAAGGTGTTGCTCGAGCGTGAGGAGCGCCAGTCGACAGGGATTGGCGAGGGCGTCGCGATCCCCCATGGCGTTCTATCCGAGGTGAGCCGACAAGTGGCGGCCGTCGTGACGGTGCCAAAGGGCGTGGCCTTCGACGCGATCGATGGCAAGGCCGTGCACATCGTGATCGCGGTGATCGGTCCCAAGCACGCGTCGGGTGAGCACCTCAAGACACTGGCAAGAATCAGCCGTGTGCTGCGATCGAGTGCGTTTCGTGAGCGACTGCTCGCCGCGGCGACGCCAGATGCGGCCTACGACGCGCTCGTGGCAGAAGACGAGGCGTGCAACCGATGACCGAAGGTGCTCGCGCGCCAGTGAGTGGAGAGATCACGACCGGTGATTTCGCAAACGACTCGCGACTCGCAATCGAGCTGACGAGACTCGCAGGGGAGGCCGGACTCGCAAGACCAATTCGTCATCCGCGCATTCAAAAGAGCGGACTCGCGCTCGCAGGTCACGCACACGGAGTCGTGCCGACGCGTGTGCAGATCCTCGGTGAGACAGAGATGAGCTACCTCGACGCGATGGACAGCGAAGCCCGATCGATCGCTGCTCGTGGCTTTTTTTCGCTGGGTTTGTCGTGCGTGATCGTGACCAACTCGCGCGACCCGGCGCGCGCGATGATCAGCGCAGCAGAAGCCACCGGCACACCGCTCTATGTCTCCAACGCGCGATCGAGTCGGACCATCAACGCGGTGCATGCACTGCTCGACGATCGCCTCGCGCCGCGGGCGACGCTTCATGGGGTGCTCGTCGATGTGTTCGGCATCGGACTGTTGCTCATGGGCAAGAGCGGGATCGGCAAGAGCGAGTGCGCGCTCGAACTCGTCTTGCGCGGACATCGGCTCGTCGCGGACGATGTCGTCGAGTGCGATTGGCGTCCACCGGGCATGGTGTTCGGGTCTCCGGCAGATCTACTGAAACATCACATCGAGGTGCGAGGCCTTGGTGTGCTCGATCTCAAAGACCTCTTCGGAGTGACGAGCACGGTGGGCCGCAAACGCATCGATGTCATCGTTCGACTCGTCGATTGGGACGAGCGAAAAGAGTTCGATCGGCTCGGACTGGAGAGCCAGTTCTTTCACGTGCTTGCTACTCCCATCCGCGAACTGATGGTGCCGGTGCGGCCTGGTCGCAACATGGGCTCGATCGTGGAGATGGCAGCGCGCAACGAACTCGCACGACGCATGGGAAAAGACAGCGCGCGCGAGTTCGTCAATCGCCTCGAACAGCAACTGGTCACTCGCGCTGCAATCGACGAAATTCCCGCGACGCTCGCCGCAGCACACTCTCCCGAGTCGGTGGTGCCCTCTTCGGTGGACGGATCGATTGACAGGGCTGATACGCCCAGCGCGTGGCGCACCGACAAACTCGGCGAGAGCTCTGCGTGGATACCTGCGGTGCGGCCTCCAAAGGACGAGTCATGAACGAGCCTGTACAGCCCGTGAGTGTGGTCGTGGTCACGGGCCTTTCGGGCGCCGGCAAGTCCACGGCGCTGCATGCGCTCGAAGACCTCGGTTTTTTCTGCATCGACAATTTGCCAACGCTGCTCGCACCAGAAGCGGTCGCCGTGTGCGAGCGCGGCGGCATCACGCGCATCGCCCTGGGCATGGATGTTCGCGTGCGGGCTTTTTTGGGCGCGCTCGGCGAAGTGCTGCGCGAAATCGCGACAGGCAGAACCCTCCAAATCGTCTTCCTCGATGCGTCGGACGAGTCTCTCTTGCGTCGCTTTGGCGAGACGCGGCGCCCTCACCCGCTCAGCAGCGATCACGATGAACATCGCGCCGGAAGTTTGGCAGTACTCGATGGCGTGCAGCTCGAACGCGAGCGACTCACTCCACTGCGAGCGCGAGCCGAACTCGTGATCGACACAACGCGCCTGTCGGTACACGAACTTCGCAAAACGATCCTCGCACGCTTTGGACCGGCGGCGGGTGGCGCTCCTCGCATGCACACGCGCGTCGTCTCATTTGGCTTCAAATATGGGGCGCCGGTTGATGCAGACATGCTGCTGGACGTGCGCTTTCTCGACAATCCTTACTTCGTCACCGAGTTGAAGGCCCTGCCCGGCACCGACGCGCGGGTTGCAGCGTTCGTTCTTGGCCTGCCCGAAGCAAAAGAATTTCTGGACAAGACCACCAATCTTCTTTCGTATGTGTTGCCGAAGTACGAGCGGGAGGGGAAGAGTTACTTGACGATCGCCGTGGGTTGCACGGGCGGCCGACATCGGTCTGTCGCCATTTCGGAAGCGCTTGGCAAGGCGTTGAGCCAGACGCCGAACGCGTACATCGACGTCGTGCATCGCGATGTGATCCGCGGCGACGGACAGGCTCGCGACTCGGATCCCGGCGCACCGCCGCCACGCAGACCCGAGGGCACCTGATGCAAGCCTCCGGTCGCTTCACGATCGTGAACACGCTTGGTCTTCACGCGCGCGCCGCGACGAAGCTCGTGCAACTAGCCACGCGCTTCCCCTGCGACGTGGAGATCGCTCGCGGCGAGCAGGTCGCAAACGCAAAGAGTGTGATGGGGGTGCTCTTGCTCTGCGGATCGAAAGGCACGGTCGTCGAGGTTCGCGCGACGGGCGAGCAAGCAGACGAGTGCGTGCGAGACATCGGCGCGCTCATCGCCGACAAGTTTGGCGAAGGCCGCTGATGCACCCGCCGCCGTCCGCGCCGCCGCCGTCGAGCAGTGCGGTCATCGTTCAGAAGCCGCTCGTGCTGCGAGGGATCGCGGCATCGCCCGGCGTTGCGGTGGGGGTGGCTCTCGTCGTGGGAGACGTGCGATCCGTTTATGTTCGCCGACACCTGCACTCTACACATATCGAGTCGGAGCTCGCGCGTATCCAAGATGCCGTTAAAAAGGCCCAAGAAGGTCTGCGCCGCGTCTCGAGCGACATGAGTGGCGAGCAAGACCACGGGGCAATCCTCGAGGCGTACTTGCTGATGTTGAGCGACCCAATGCTTCATGGCTTCATCGAGCGCCACGTGCGCGTCGAGAAGAAGTGCGCAGAGTGGGCTGTCGCGCTCGCCGCAGAAGATCTCTCATTGGCCTTCAAAGCAGTGCTGTCGCCAACCGGCGGCAGACCCGATCCGTACCTCGCTGAGCGACGCCACGACGTCGAGTTCGTGGTCGACCGACTTCTGCGCGCACTGATGGGCGAGTCCGAGACGTTCATTCCCAGGCTCGATCGCCCGGCGATTTTGGTCGCCCGCGACCTGTCTCCAGCAGACACCGCGGGACTCGTGAAGGGACCCGCGCTTGGCTTCGTCACCGAGATCGGTTCGCGCACCAGTCACACCGCGATCATGGCGCGTGCTTTGGAAATTCCGGCGGTTGTTGGCGTGGCGGATGCGCTCGCGCAAGTGCGAACGGGCGACACACTCATCATCGATGGCATTCGCGGCGAGATCATCGTGCACCCAACTGAGCTGATGATGGGCGAGGCCGAAGCACGTTCGGCTCGACACCTCGCGTTTGCTCGCGACTTGCTGTCCTCACGCGATCGACCCTGCCAGACGTCCTGCGGCGTCGCGGTCTCCCTCAAGGCGAACGTCGAACTCCCCGCAGAGGCGGCGCTCGCGCTCGATCACGGCGCTGAGGGAATTGGGCTTTATCGCACCGAATTTCTCTACATCGATCGCAAAGACCTGCCGACCGAAGACGAGCAATACGAAGTGTATCGGTCGATCGCGCAGACGATGGCACCACGCCCCGTGACCCTCCGCACTTTCGACATCGGTGGCGACAAGTTCGCGAGCTCGTTCGACTTGCCCGAAGAGATGAACCCAGCGCTCGGTCTACGCGCCGTTCGCTTGGCGCTTGCTGCGCCGAACGTTTTTTTGACTCAACTGCGCGCGATGGTTCGCTCGAGCGCTCACGGAAATGTGCGGATCATGATCCCGATGATCGCAAATCTTTACGAAGTGCGAGAAGTAAAACGCCTCCTCGCGAAGGCGACGAGCGAGGTCGATGCGAGCGGCAGAGCACGCGCTGAGCGCATCCAACTCGGCATCATGATCGAAGTGCCGGCCGCTGCGGTCATGGCGGATGTGCTCGGCCGCGAAGTCGACTTTTTTAGTCTTGGCACCAACGATCTCGTCCAGTACGCGCTCGCGGTCGATCGCACGAGCCGGACGCTCGCTCACCTCGCCTCTCCACTCGATCCAGCCATTTTGCGCCTGATTCATGGTGTCGTTCGAGCGGCGAGTGACCGCGAAATAGGCGTGGCTCTCTGTGGCGCCATGGCCTCCGATCCGTTGGCTGCTCCGCTCCTGCTGGGCCTTGGACTACGCGAGCTATCGATGGAAGCAGCGGCGATCCCGGAGATCAAAGAAGCGATCGGTCGTATGGCGATCGCCGAGTGCGAAGAGCTCGCCCGCGAAGCGTTGGCGGCATACACGACCGACGACGTCGAGGAGCTGGTCGCGCAAGCCTTCGCTCCACGCCTATTCGATCTGTTGACAGGCGCACCAGACACCTGAGTCCGCAAACCTCTCGGCCGCGGATTTTTCCAGCGATTGCCATCACCCTCTCGGTTTGTCGTTCCTGGTTCCCTTCGTACTTCCCAGAGGGTCACCTCGTGTGTAGGGTGCGCGCGACTCCCGCTGTTTTTGCGGGAATCGGTGTCAGGTAGGGCATGCATATGTGGAGCGCAGGTGTCATTCGTCGAATGGCTGCGGCGGGGCTCGTCGCTGCGGGCATCGCAGGCATTGTCGCGTCTGCGCCAGGTTGTTCGAGCGCGCCAAACGGCACGTTGAGTTCACCATGCCCCAACGGGCAGACTTGCCAGACGTCGCTCACGCTCTTTCATACGGCAGACATTCATTCGCGCCTCTTGCCTTACGACTTGCTCATTACTCAGGTCGACGGAGACCTCGGTCTTGGTCACACGGGCACCACATCGAATGTCGGCGGCGTCGCTCGCATGGCGTACATTCTCGGCCGCGAGCGCGCGCGTGCAGGTCGGTCGCTCCATCTCTCGGGCGGCGATTGTTTCCAGGGCGCACCGATCTTCAACTTTTTCTCGGGCCAGCCCGAGATGCGCATGCAGTCTGCGTTGCATGTCGATGCGATGGTGATCGCCAATCACGAGTTCGATCGCGGCGCGGTCAATGTCGCGCGGCAAATCCAAAAGTGGGCTGATTTCCCCGTCCTCGCAGCCAATTACACTTTTGCCGATCCTGCGCTGCCTACGAGCACACCAATCGACACGGTCATCCAGCCATTCACTGTGTTCAATCTCGACGGCCTCAAAGTCGGCGTCATCGGGATGGCGAACCTGTCGAGTCTCACCTCGATCTTCGATCAGCCCAACAGCACAGGCATCCTCCCCACCAACACCGTCGAGACCGCGCAGTTCTACGTCGACTTGTTGCGACCGCTCGTGGACGTGGTCGTGGTGGACACGCACCTCGGTCTCGAGGTCGATCAGCGCATGATTCGCGAGACGACGGGCATCGACGTCGTGCTCGGCAGTCACAATCACATCGTCATCAATCCGCCGCAGACACTTCGCGACTGCTCCGCCGATCCGCTGCATCCTGGTTTTGTGTGGGTGATGGATCCTGCGCTCGAGATCAACCGCGGTGCACCAGCTCCCAACGACGCGCGGCATCCTGATCCGGTGAATCATCCGTATCAAATTCAACGCGGGTGCACGCCACGCAACGTGCTGCTCGCGCACTCGGGTGCCTTCGCAAAATACGTGGGGCGTCTCGATCTGGTGCTGTCGAATGATCCTGCACAAGTCTCCCCAACAGGCGATCCAGCCGACTATGTGCCGCTCAACGGCTTCGAGGTCGTCAGCAGCAAATACCAAGCGTTTCCTGTGACCGCCGACGTTCCAGAGGATCCGGTCATCGTCGAGCAGCTGCAGTACTACCGCCGCATTCTCGATAACGTCGCCGACCTCGATTTGCTCGTCGGCTTCTCACCCAACGGTGCCAAACGCATCGCTCCTCAGGGGGGCGACTCGCCGCTCGGCAATCTCGTGGGCACGAGCATCTGGTTGCGCCTCGGTGTGCAGACCGACTTCTCGATGACGAACTCGACCGGCATCCGTCAGGACTTGCTGCCTGGGCCCGTGACGATCGAAGAGATGTACAACATCTTCCCGTTCGACAACTCGATCACCAAGATGCAGCTCTCGGGGCTCGAAGTGCAGCAGATGTTCGACTTCATCGCGCGTCGTAGCGCGGGTCGCGGATGCACGTCGCAGGCTCAAATTGCAGGCGCGCGCGTCGTCATCAATTGCACGGGGTGCACGCGCAAGGATCTGCTCCCCAAGTGCGTCACGGACGCGGACTGCCCCACGCAAGAAGCTGGCGCGTGCGACACATCGCAACCCACTCCAGTCTGCCGACTCGCTTCGTGCGCAGAGCACGTCTACATCGGCAGCGCGACCGACGTGAACAACGTGAGCATCAAGTGCAAGAGCGACGCAGATTGCGCGACACAAGCGAACGCCCCGAGCGATTCGCGACCAGGTTCGTGCAGCAAGCTAGGCATCGGCGACACCGGCGTGTGCTTGTCGCCCATCGTCGGCACCAGTCTCTATGAGCTCGCAACGAGCAACTATCTGGCAGGCGGGGGTTCGGGCTTTCGCGTCTTGCAGCGCAACACGACCCAGTTCGACACCAAGATTCAGCAACGCGACGCCCTCATCGACTACATGCGCCAGGGCAAACCGTGCGGCTACGTGACTGCACGGGATGCCGTAAAAAATGGCGTTCCGCAAGGTTTGCCAGGCTGCAGCGAAGACAAAGATTGTCCGGGGAGTTTCGTCTGCGCGTGCCCAGGCAACTCTTCGATGGTGGTCTCGGGCGGCGGCAGCTTCACCTGCTCGACTGTCGGTTCGTGTGGAGCGACTGGACAATGTGTTCGTGGGGACTGTCGTGACCAAGTCGCCGCCTTCCACGATCGCCGCTGCACGGGCTCTCCGCAGCTCGACACCTGCCGCAAAGACCTCAACCCGTGCCAGGTCGGCGGAGAGAGCTGCAAGCTGTTGGCGTGCGTGGACGACACCATCGGCGCGACCACCGACAACCGCGTGGAGATGATCGGTCGATGAAAAAATACCTCTCCCTACTGCCTACGGTGGTCATCGCAGCAGTCGCATCGTCTTGCTCGAGCGGCTTCGGCGAGTTGCACCAGCAAGCACGATTGGTCGCGACCATCACAGGTGGCAATATCGGATCGCCCCAAAATAAGCTGCCTCTGGCGTTCACACCCCAAGCTCCGCTCACACTCACGATTGAAGCGCACGCCGCTGATGGCACGCTCGACTCGAACTTCAACGGTTGGGTGCGCGTGTCGGTGAAACCCGGCACGGTCTATTCGGTCAACGGCGGCGACAACGGACGCAATGTCGAACTCACGAACGGCATCGCGACGGGTATCACTGTGCCGATCGTCGCGGCTTATGGCGAGACTCACATTTGGGTCGAAGATCTCGGTTACGTGCCCGTCAAAGATCTCGCTCGCAAGACACCACCGCAGTGCGCGGATGGAATCGACAATGACGGCGACGGCACGATCGATTTTCCAGCGGACTCGGGTTGCTTCGCATCGAATGACGACACGGAGACTGGCGGCACGTACGCGGTCGGCACGACTCCCTCGGTCTATTATGCCCTGCCACGAATCGCCGATGTACGCGGCTACTCACTCAATGGCGGCAGTGCGACTGCGTTTCCGGGTGAGCAAGTGCGGATGGAGACGGGGTACAACGAGCGGACTAACCAGTTCGATTCGGACGTCGTCGTGACGCGCATCTCGAGTGACGGCTTTTACGTGACCGACGTGAACGCGCAAGCCAGCACGGGCTATGCGAGTATTTTTGCATTCACGTTCTCCGCGCCCACCAAATTGCGGGTGTGCGATCGCTTCAAAGGATTCAGCGGGACGGCCTCCGACTTTTTTGGCTTCACCGAGATCGGGTTTCCAACGTGGAGCGTCGAGTACTACGACCCGAAGGTGACGCCGTGTCTCGTACCGGAGCCCACGGTGCTCTCTGTCGCCGATCTTGCGAACACCAAGGGACTGTTCCGATACGAGTCAGCCATGGTGCGAGTGCAAACGGCTGGCACCGTGAGCTTGCACATCGCATCTCACTTCGGCGCCAAGCACCCCGTCGCGCCGAACTACACCCCAGACGCAGACTCGTCGAACTGCGATCTCAACGGCAACAACAAGGTCGACTTTGGTGATCCGCTGGAGAGCGCGTGCAACACCGCGTGCACCAACGACGCCGAGTGCAGCGAGTACACCAACTTCATCACGCGCTCGAATTTTCTCATCGTCGTCAAGGACTCGAACGGCCCTCTAACAGGCCACGCCGAAGCGAACGGCGCATCTGCACCAGGCTTCGATCCCGTGCTGCTCAAGGGCGCCAACATCAAGAGTTTCACGGGCACGTTTCGATACTTTTCGGGCGGCTCGCAGTTCACGATGGAAGCTCGCTGCGGCGACGACATCGTGACCGATCTCAACGCCCCGATCCCATTGTCGACCACCACGTGTGTCCGACCACGCACCGACTCCGAGCTGTCTCAAAGCAACTGAAGTTCCCCCGAAGAGAATGAACCTCCGATGAAGCGCTCGATCCTCCTCACACTACCGTTGTCTCTCACGTTCGCTGGATTCGCATATGCGCAGCCGGTCGACTCCGACGCTGGCGCGATGCCCGCGCCGACGGACACCAAACCGGTCGATGCGAAGCCTGTCGATGCGAAGCCTGTCGACGCAAAACCCGCAGACACGGGCGCAACGGACACAGGCGCGAAGCCCCTCGACGACAAGGGCCCGACCCCTGCCGACCAGCTGCAAATGGGCAGCGCGGGCGCGCGATCGGTGGGCCTGCCACCGCCGGGGACGAACTTCTCGAACTTCATGGACACGCGCATCACGTGGACGTTCGGTGATGACGACTTTCTTCACAAGACAGGCGAACTGACTCCGCTGTCGCCCACGTTTTCGATCGGCGACCGCGCGCAGTATCGACTCTTCTTCGACAACTTGAACTCGCGCTTCGCGGGTCGCGAGAACATCACGCACCTCGTGATGTACAAGAAGATGCC
>JAYVXK010001126.1:0-3251 GCA_043785265.1 Myxococcales bacterium
TGGGACGGTGTGAGGAACTTCGAGGCGCGCAACAATCTAAGAGCCATGAAAAAAGCCGACCTTGCACTCTACTATCACTCCAACGAAGGCAAAGAGATCGTCGGCGTCGCGCGCGTCTGCAAAGAAGCTTACCCCGATCCGACCGTCACCAAAGAAGAAGGCACCGACTGGAGCGCAGTGGACTTCGAGCCAGTGTGCGCGCTCAAAGAGCCCGTGAGTCTCGCGGTCATCAAAAAAACGCCCGCGTTCGCGAGCATGCACTTGATCAAGCGCTCGCGCCTCAGTGTGGTGCCGGTCACTGCAGCCGAGTTCAAGGCCGTGCTTGCCACGGGAAAGACGAAGTTGCCATGAGCGAAACGGACAAGATCATCAAGATGCTCAAAGACTCGAGCATCGAGAAACAGATCGCGGCGTGCATCGTGTTGGGCGAGTTGAAAGTGAAGAGTCCAGAGGCGACGGCGAGTCTTTTGCAATTGCTCGAGAGCGATGTTCCTGGGCTCGAACGCCACGCGTTGCTGGCGATGGCGAACGCGGGGACGGCCAAAAAAGCGCTGCCGCATGCAATGGGGTTGCTCACGTCGAGGACGAGCGACGTGCGCGAGGCGGCGGCGTTCGCGATTCGCGCGGTGGGCGAAGACGCCGTCAGTGTGATCCGTTCACGTCTGCCCGACGCAGAGCCGGACGAACGGCGGGCGCTCGACGGCATCTTGGCGGAGCTCGGTGGGAAGGACGCGTTCTCCATTCTGCTTGCGGGTCTCGTGTCGAGTGATGCAGAAGCCGTGAAGGCCGCGACTCACGCAGTCCGCCAACACGTGAAGGCGACGAGCGGTCGCGAGCGAAAGAGTCATGTGACCGAGACAGAGAAGTTCTTGGAGAAGCAAACCAAGGCAAAAGCAGCCTCGTTCGTCATCGCCGCAGCGATCAAGATTTTGGGTTATCTGGAGGACGAGCGCGCCGTCCCGACGCTCTTGTCGTTCGCAACAGGCAAGTCGCATCCACCGCTGGTCAAGCAAGAGGCGGTCATCTCGTTGCGCTTTGCGATGGGAGCCTCGAAGGGCGATGCCAAGATCGTCAGCGCGTTGCTCGACGCAGCAGAGTCGCCCGATCGATCACTGTCGCACGCGGCACTGCACACGCTCTCTACACTCGAGGTACCTGCCGCTGCCATGAAGCGGATGGAAAAACTCCTGTCGCACGAGGACGCTGAGCGCGCGCGATTTGCGATCGGTTACTTGGCAACGCAAAAGTCAGAAGCAGCGACGAAAGCGCTTATTTTTGCCTTGAACACGCTCGAGCGCAAACGCGCGGACATGGCCGCCGAGGCCCTCGTGGGACGTGACGACGCGACGACGCTGCTCGCAAAATCGTTGCTCGAAGCGAAAGACGCGGACCGCGCGTGGCTCGTTCGCAAGGTGCTTGCGCCCGTGTCGAAGAAGATCCCAGCCGCGTTGCGCAAAGAGATGCTGCAAGAGGCGATGGACCGTCTGCAGAAGACCGGGCGAGATTGGGAAGCGCTGTTCGACGTAGCGCGAGAGGCCGATCCGAGTGGCGCGACCGATGCGCTGCGAGCGGCCGCGGAGAAACTAAAAAAGGCGGGCCACGACGACCGCGCCGCCAGTGTGCTCGCGATTGTTTGCAAGACGGATGCGGCGACTGACGACGATCGCGTTGCACTGGCGAGCGTCGAATTGAAGAAGAGCTCGCTCGACACGCGCCCTGCGACACGCGCCAACGATCCGGCGTTGCACCGAATGGCCGGCTTGCTCGCGCGCAACTTCGACGTGGGCAACGCGCTCCGCAAGGATCGCTCGCTGGAGCTGGATCACCTGTATTACGTTGGTTTTCACTTCGCCGAGGACGGCCACCCGCTCGGCGAGGAGTTGCTTCTGTTCGTCGTCGACAAGGGCGGCAAGACCAAGATTGGTCGCGCTGCCAAGAACAAGCTCGCCCTCGCGAGCAAGGAGTGAGGATGGCGCTGGTCGAGTCCACGGCGAACGACAAAGGTCCCAAAAAGTAGTGGTCCTCGGGGCGGTCAATCAATCTCTCCGCCGCATCGCGTATGCCTTTGGGGCGCTCGCGCTCTTGGTGTTCGCGGGTGCGGCTGGCTACTTCGTGCTCGGCAATGGTCGCTGGCCTTTCAGCGAGTGCTTGTACATGACCGTGATCACCATCTCGACGGTGGGTTTCACGGAGCTGGCGCACATGCGAGAGGTGCCGGGGGCGCGGCCACTCACCGTCGTGCTGATTTTGAGCGGTCTCGGAACGATCGCGTATGTCCAAGGTAACCTGACCGCGCTGCTCGTCGAAGGCGTGATCGGCCAAGCGCTACGGAGAAATCGAATGCGAAAAGCCATTGAGGCGCTCAAAGATCACATCGTCGTCGCGGGATCAGGGTCAACAGGAAAACACGTCATCGAGGAGCTCGTGGTGACGAAGACGCCGTTCGTGGTCATCGACAAGAGCAAAGAGCACGTCGATCGACTCGCGCAGCAACTTCACGCAGAAGACACGCTCCTGTACATCTTGGGCGACGCGACCGAAGATCACGTTCTGATCGAAGCGGGAGTGACGCGCGCCAAAGGCGTGGTGGCGGCGCTCACTCACGACAAAGACAACCTGTACGTGACACTGAGCGCACGTAGCTTGAACGCCACGGCGCGCATCGTCGCAAAAGTGACCGAAGACGAAGCCGCACCAAAGATGCTGAAAGCAGGCGCGACGAGCGTGGTCAGTCCGACGATGATCGGTGGAATGCGAATGGCGAGCGAACTCATCCGACCGGAGGTCAATGAGTTTCTCGATCAGATGCGGCGCGACAAAGACAAGAACCTGCGGCTCGAAGAGGTGCCAATCCCAAAGGGTTCACCATTCGCCAATCATGCGTTGCGGGAGGCGCCAATCCGGCGCGAAACACGCGTGCTGGTGGTGGCCGTTCGCGACAAGCAACGCGAGTTCGTCTACAACCCGGAGCCCGAGTTCGTGCTCGAAGAAGGCTCGACGCTCATCGTCCTCGGGGACGCAGAGGGCGTGGCGAAGTTGCGGACCTTGATGATTCCGCCAACCGAGCGATGAACGAGTTACGCGAGCGCGGGGCCGCGGCGCACGATGAACCACTGCGGAACGCTCACAGCGAACGCAGAAGGCCCAGGGCCGCCACGATCGTCGTCGTCTCGGTCCTTGCGCTCTTTTGCGCGGCGTGCGCGCTCGTCGCGAACCCTTTTGATCAACTCCAACATGGCGCGCGCTTCGTA
>JAYVXK010001127.1:0-10469 GCA_043785265.1 Myxococcales bacterium
ATCAAAGGCGGCGACATCGCGTTCGTGGTGAACACGACGATCGGTGCCAAAGAAGTGCGCGACAGCTATTCGTTGCGCCGTCAAACATTGCTCGCCAACATCCCTTATTTCACGACGATCGCAGCGGGGCTAGCCGCGTGCGACGCGCTCGAAGCGGCCAGGGGCGACGGCAAGATTCGAGTACGCAGTCTGCAAGAGTGGCACGAAGGCTAGTGCCGCGATTCCATCGCAACGATGGGTTCCTGCGGAGGTGCAGCTTCGCTGCACAAATCGCGGCACTAGACAGTTTACTTGGGCTCCGCCCAAACCCGAAAGTTGCTCCCGCAACTTTCCTAGTACCGTCGATTCAAGAGAATCGAGGTACTAGCCGCGGAGTCGGCCCGCACGGCGACCTGCAAGACGCTCGCGAGTGAGTTCGGCTTCTTCGAGTGCCGCCATCTCGTACTGTGCACGCGCGGTGTCCGGATCCAGCGCCAGTGAGATGCGCTTCTTCACGCGCTCGTCTCGCACCGTCTCTAGAACAGGCGCGACTCTTATCGCGAGTTCTTGCGGGGCGATCTGTTTGAGCATGCGACCTGCCCCAACGCGAAGTTCCCACTCTCCATCGGGGTCCTCGAACACACGCCAGAGATCCGCGACGTCGAAAGTCGCACCGCGATAGCCACCGACCACGCGCACGACAGACGCCGCTACGCCGTCGAGACGGTCCAGCCACTGAGAGACGGTCGCGCCATTGCGTCGCAGAGTGTCGAGCGTCGATGGACCTTGCTCTTTGATCTTCTGATGGCCATGTGCGCGCGCCGCCGCGGATTGCAATTGCGACACCAGAATTTCGCGTTCGGCGGGCGACATGCCGTCGGCGAGCCACGTCGAGGGCTTCGCAGGCAGAGGTGCAATCTGCGACGAGAGAGTGATTGTGTCTTTGGTGGTCGCGATGGCATCGAGCGCTCCGTACGCGATCGGTTGCCAGGTGTTGCCCATGCCCTGGTGAGCCCCATCAGCACGCAACACGATCTGCGGTGATGGAGCTTTGCGCATGACCCAAAGCAGCGCAGCAAGGTTGGTCATGACGACGCCGAACACCGCGCTCAATGTGCGAACGCCATCTGCACTTGGCCCCAACAAGAGCGCGACCGCGAACGTCGTCCAGAGCAAGCCCGCCATCGAGCGCACGACGATCTCGCATAAATCACGGGGTCGCGCGCGTAGTGAGAAGCCGACAACGCCCACTCCGTAGTGACCGATGCCGAGCGCATCGCAGACAGTCTTCACGTCTTCTTCCGTCGCAAGTTCGAGATGAACGGGTTTGCCTTGCCGATCTTTGATGCCAAGCGACAGGACGAAGTGATCGCCGTGTCGGGCGGTGGTGGCTCCCTCGATGTCCTTTGGACGCAGCTCGCGATTGAGTAAGCCTGCGTTCCGAATACGCACTCGCCCCTTGGTGCAAACAACCTCCGCTCGGCGCGAACTAGCCCGCGGAGTAAGCACTCTCGAGAACATGCCAATGGCGACGGCCGCAGCCATGACCACCGCACCCACCTTGCCTGGGAGGGAAAAGGTGAACAACGCCGCGAAGCCGAGGGCACCTGCGATCGCGGGCACCAAGAAACGGCGGCGCCATGAACCTTCCGCGTCGTGAAGTGTCGCTGAGAGGATGATGGCTTGGTTGGACGGCAACGGACAGAGAGTATCGCGCAGTGCTCGAGGGGAAGCCATTGCCGACGCTGCGCGTTTTCTAGGTAAATGAGCGTCTCGCTGTGCCAAACTCATCATGCAATGCGCAAGGCCAAGTACCCGCTCGAGAGCTTGCGTGGCGTGCGCGCGGCGCGTGTAGACGACGCGACAGCATCGCTCGCGAAGGCCGTCGTCACGCGTGAAGAAGCCGAGCTGGCAAAAGCAATCGCAGAAGCAGCACGCCAAGAGCACGAGCGCCTGGCCGCAGAAAAGCGAGCGAGCGAACTTTGTGCGTTGGAGAAGGGCGAGCTGACCGCGGCCGACCTCGCGCGCAAAGACGCATGGGAGTACGCGGTGAAAGCGGACGCGGCTCGGCTCTCTGGCGAGATCACTCGCGCACAAAGCGAAGAGGACGATGCGCGCACTACAGAAGAGCAGGCCCGTCGGGAGCTCGGCCTGAAGAAGGCAGACGCGGACGTGGTCGACAAAGACAAAGCGCGTTTCGTGGAGAACCAGAACAAACAAGCACTCGCCACCGAAGAAGAATCGGCCGCAGAGGCATGGCGACCTCGGCGCGCGTGAGGTCGATTCGTTCCATTGCGATCGGGGCGGCACTGATCGCTGCGTGCCGTTGCGGGGGTAGCGAGCCCAAAGCGCAAGAGCCGCAAGCTGCAACACAAGATGCGGGGATGGGCTTGGACGCCTCGCTTTCTCTCCTCGATCCACCGTCACTCGATGTCGTGTGGACGCACCCTGATCTCGGCGACGGGGCAGAGAGCGCGCAGAACGGCGACTTTTCAGGTGCGGCCAGGGCGATCGTCGACGCGCGGTCTCGCGTGCAGCTGAGTGCCCAGCAAGCTTGCGCGTGGGATTATCTCGAAGGTCGCATGCATGTTCTCGCGGGCGAAGACGCCAACGCGAGCATCGCGTACGACCGCGCGAGCGACGCGTCGTGTCCGCTTGCGTCGTATGCGAGACTGCGGTCGGCGCAGGCGAACGTAAGACGCGGGCTCGGACAAGAGGCAGTGGAACGCGCGAAACTCGTGCCCGACGACATCGCGCTCGCCGACGACGCAAAGCTCGCGCTCGCAGATGCCCTCGCGATGAAAAACGATCGCACTGGCGCGGCTTTGCTCTATCGCGCCTACCTGAGCGCGCACGGCAAAGGCATTCATTGGATCGAAGCCAGCGGGAAACTGGCCGCCGCGCTTCTCGGTGGGGCAGAGGGCGAGCCAAGCGCGCACGCAAAGGAGGTCTACGATCTGGCGACGAAGATCATCGTGGACGCGCCGGCATTCGAGACCTCATCGGGCGCAATCGCATCGCGCACCACCGCGATGACTCTCGATCGCACGCTGGTCGCTGCACTGTCGCAAGAGCAGCAAGCACGGCGTGCGCAAGCGTGGCTCGATGGGGGAAAAGCAGACAAAGCGTTCGCAGAAGCGACAGCGCTCGCCACGCAGGTGAAAGGCAAAGACGCCGCGCTCGCGTGCAAGGTGAGCATCACACGCGCGCAGGCTTCAGCCAAAACCAAGACGAGCACCGCAGACGCGTGGGACGGAGCCATCGCCGCGTGCGACACCGCGGGCGAGCCGCTCGCGATTGCGCTTTACAGCGGAGGCAAGGCACAGACATCGAAGGCTCCAGCGAAGGCGATTGCTGATTTTGCGCGCCTCGAGCAAATGTTTCCGCAGAACAAACTTGCAGACGATGCGCGGCTGCGCGGTGCGCTCTTGCACATGGACCAGGGCGACGAAGTCCGCGCGATGCAGATGCTCGAGACCCTGCCAGACGACTATCCCGCGGGCGACATGCGACGCGATGCGATCTTTCGGGTTGCGCTCGCCTACATGAGCAAAGGCGACTGGGACGGCGCGATCGTGCGTCTGGATCGCGCTGTGTCGATGGACGAAAACGATCGTCACTGGGCTACGGCCGGGCGTGCAGTTTATTTCAGAGCGCGCGCCGCACAAAGCAAGGGAGACCTCGAACTCGCGAAGAAGGATTACGCGTCCGTCATCACCGACCGCCCGCTCATGTTTTACATGCTGCTCTCGTATGCTCGTCTGTTCGAGATCGATCACGATCTGGCAGCCAAGACGCTCGCTGACGCAGAGGCAAAAGAGACCAACGGATCGCTTCTCACGCAAGCGCGGACGGAGACCAGCAAGCCAGAGTTTTTGCGCGCGCTGCGGTTGATCGAGGTCGGAGAGTTTGACGCAGCGAAGAAAGAAATGATCGCTGCTGGCGCGCTGACCGACTCTGCTGATTCGGAGTTGGTTTGGCTAGCGGCGGGTCTCTTCAATCGCGCTGGAGCACCCGAGATAGGCAGCGGTTTTTCTCGGACTCGCGTGCAAGACCACCTCGCGCACTATCCGCGCGGGCGGGCGCGGGCGATGTGGGAAGCGGCTTATCCAAAGGCTTTTGAGTCACTCGTGACCGATCGCAGCAAGACGTATCAAGCACCGCGACCGCTCGTCTGGGGCATCATGCGCGAGGAGTCCGCTTACTTTCCAGAGGTCGTGAGTCCGTCGGCTGCGTTTGGGTTGATGCAGCTGCTTGCATCGACCGCGAAGGCGACCGCCAACGGAACGAATGTTCCGTTCGACGAAGCCTCGCTCAAAAAGCCTGCGCCATCGATCGCGTTGGGCGCAAAGTTGCTCGGTCAACTGCGCGGACAGTTTTCGCAGAACGTTGCGCTGGCGATTCCTTCGTACAACGGGGGTGGCGGCGCGGTCGGTCGATGGCTCGCGGCTCGCGGCACGGAGGACTTCGATCTTTGGGTGGAACACATTCCGTGGGACGAGACGCGCAACTACGCCAAGCGCGTGCTGTCGAGCATGGCCGCGTATGCGTACCTGTACGATCCAAACGCCATGAGTGAGGTCTTGCATCTTCCCAAACGCGCGGACGGCAAGTAGGTGTTCGTCGTCGCGACCGAGCGGCACGTAGAACGTCTCGCGAGCCGCAATTTGCAGGCGATCACGCGTCATGCGCTGCTCGAGCGCCTGGTGTCTGCGCTCCTTGGCGACGTCACGCTCTCGACACCTCTCGAGTCGCGACTAGCCCTTGCCGATGTGCTCCGCGAAGTGCGAGGTGCAGAGGACACCGATGCCATCGACGCGGGTCTCGAGATCCTGCGCGAGGCGTGCGTCGAGGCATCTGCGCTAGAGGACATCGCGCGTGGCGCTGGACCGACTGCAGAACGCGCGCGGACCATGGGCAGCGTGATGCGTGCGCTCGATGCGCGACTCGATCGAGCGGGGCTCGTGGAAGGGCGACGCCGCAATGAGTTGCTCGTCGCGCGCATTTCGAGGGGCGAGCCGGCCATGATCGCAAAGTGCGTTGGCGCACACGAACTCGAAGCCCGATGGATCGTCACGTGGACTTGCGCGGACGCGCGAGTGTGGCGCGCGCTCGACGCGACGCTCTCTCGAGTGGGTGGGCACGCCAGAGTCGAGTTGCCATCGTTCGAGCGGAGACTCGACGCAGAGCGAGAGCGGGATCCACTCGAGGTGGTGTGGGACGACCTCGCGGCTCATCTCGAGGACCCTCCCGATCAACGGGCGATCGAGCCTGTTTTGGGCGACCTCACGCTCACCACCGCGCTGCTGCCCAGTTCGCGCGATCGCGTGGAGATCCGGTCCGCGACGGATGCCCGCGCAGAAGCCAAGGCGGCGGCGGACGCCATCGCCGAGGCGCTCACCAAAGGTGTCCCTATTGATCGCATCGCGGTTGGCGTGTTGCGCGCGGATGACGCCGCGGTGCACGAACTCGCGCGGACCCTTCTCGAAGCCCGCATTCCGTTTCACGCAGGTCGCTCGCGCCCAGAGTCCTCTTTGCTTTCGCTCGTGAAAGACGCTCTCGATCTCGCGAACAAGGGTTTGGATCGCGCGCGCGTGGCGGCGCTCTTGCGATCGGACTACTTGAACGCGGCTCACTTCACAGGGTCTGCCGGACGGCAATCTCGACGTGCTCTACATGATCTGGCCGCTACGCTCGAGTCGACTCACACCGAAGCCGCATCTGATGCGGTGACCTCTCTCGAGAGGACCGCTGGATCGAACGGTGAGCATCCTGAGCGCGCCGCATTGGCGCGAGCTGTCGGCGACCTGCTTTCGTCAGTCGAGACCAGTGGCTCTCGAACGACTCACGTCTCGCGGACGCGAACGCTCCTCGAAGATCTCGGCTTGATGCCTCGCGCAGACGACGCGCTGAAGTCTGCATGTTCTTCGAACACGATGGGCGAGCTCGCCGCCATGGATGTCGCGGCTCATTTTGCGGACCTTCAGGCATGGCAGGCGTTGATCACCACACTCGACGAACTCGAGCGCGCATCGACGCACGTCGGCGCAGACGCGCCTGTGACCGCTTCGACTTTTAGACGCGAGTTGTGGCGCGCGGTCGACCATCGCCTCTATCGATCCACAGGCGCGCGCGCCGGAGCCGTGAGACTCGTTGGACTCGCAGAGCTCGCAGAAGAGGACCTCGCGTTGCTCGTGATCTGCGACGCGACCGCTGATGCGATTGGCGCAGCGACTGATGCTTCGGCTTTCGTACCGCCTTCTCTGGGAAATGCTTTACGTGCGCTCGACCCTCTCGCGGCGCCTCCTGCACACGCGCTGTCTGCTGCGCGCGAACTGGCGTCTTTGGCGTGGGCGGCCTCGCGCGCGGATCACGTGGTCCTCTGTCGGCGAACACATGACGACAGCTTCGCTGCAATCGCAGCGGCGCCGGTCGTCGAATGGTTGCGTCGGGGCGGCGTGCGCGCGGTGAAGTTTGGTGCGGCAGTGATCGCAGATCGCCCATGGACGCCGAGGGATCGTGCGCTCGCCATCGTCGCTCTCGCGCCCGAGCACGCAAACTCGATCGCGCCAGACGCCGCACGCCGGGCGCATGTGGAAGGTGATCGCGAGGCCTTTCATCAAGGCGGAGAAGATCTCGATTGGCCGCTGGTAGGTAAACTCGACACCGATTTCGCGCTTCGAGCGGTGCTCGATGACGAGACTGGCGGAGAGGCGCGACCGCTGGGGACCACCTCGCTCGAGCGATTCGCGAGCTGCGCGTTTCGCGGCTTCGCGCAATCGATCCTCGGCGGACGCGAAGAAATTCAGGCTGAAGACACCCCCAATCGGCTCGAAGAAGGCAACCTCGCACACGACGCTTTGCGCGCGGCATTCGACGCGACGCGAGAGGACTGGCGCGAGCGACCGCGCGATCGCGAGAAGATCATGCGGGTGGCTCTCGCCACGGTCGATGGCTTGTTTGGTGATCGAGCGCGCGGTTTGAGGCGCGCGGCGATGTCGCGAATTCGCGATGAAGTGTCGCAGGTGATCGAGGCGAGCATCGACGACACGGCGTGGGACTTCGAACTCGCGGAGCGCGACTTCGGCGAGGGGTCGACTTGGCCGCCTTTGGTCATCGAGGACGACTCCACCCGTTTGTCGCTCGCGGGAAAAGTCGATCGCATCGACGGCGCACGCGACAGCGATGCGGTACGGGTGATCGACTACAAGAGGCGCGCCAAACCCTATGGAGTCACGGAGCTTGGCGAGACCCTCTTGCAGCTACCGATCTACGCGCGAGTCGCCGCACGATCACTTGGCCGTCGTGATGCGTTCGGGCGGTACATCCTCACGCAAGCGCCGAAGAGCGACTTGCCCAACAGTTGGGCTGACCGATGGAACAGCCTCGGCGTCACCACCCGAGGTTCTGCGCTCGACGCCCACTTACTCGAGATCGTTCGCTCGGTGCGACGAGGTGTTCTGTGGCCCAAACCTCGTCACGAAAAAGACTGTCGCACGTGCGGATCCGATGGAATCTGCCGTCGCCCTCGCTTTGCCATTCCGCGCGAAGAGTGACGGCTCAAAATGCTTGGGAGGCGAATCTCAAGAAGATGACGTGAGCATTGCTCGCGAGTGGATGAATCACGATCGCACCGTCGGTGTAGCCGTTGACGAAGTGGATCAAATGGCAGCCATTTTGCGCTTGATAGCCCGTCCCAAACACCGAGATGTGATTGATGTTCGAGAGCTCGCCGACGAGCTTCTGGCTGAGCGCCGCTGGATCCTGCGGGGTGAACACGGGACTGTGCACGCCGAGTTGTGCATACGAGAGATTGTCTGTGCCGTGCCATCCCTCGGACCATGCGCCGTCGGGAATGGGCATGTCGGCTTCGTGTAGCAAGGTGTCGCCGCTGAACTTGCCGATGTCGACCGCGACGTCGTAGATCGCGCCGAGCGCACGGATTTGGAGGTGCACGTGAGCATCGTCGCCGTTGCAACTGCCTGGACCGTTTCGCGGCACCACATAGGCAAGGGTGCCGTCGAGCCGACCGTGCTGCGAATTGATGATCGTACCGCTCTGCTGGGACAACGGCGTGCAGGCGCCCGTGCGGTTTGGCACGCCATCGTTCGGATCGGTAGACGAAGCATCGACACCATCCGCGTCAACTTCCACGACATCGGGCGTGTTTGCGTCGGGCCCCGCCGGCGTCGGACTGTTCGTCCCGCATGCAACGAGCAGAATGACGCCACTTGCGAGCGCGAAGCGACCAAGGGGGAGCATGCTCGAGCTGACTGCAATGACGAGGTCACGAAGACGACGGATCATCCCAACAGAATACGCGACGCGCGGCATGAGTCACGAAGAAGCCAGATCGTTGTAGGCTCGGAAATCCATGCGTCCCCTTGCAGTCGCCGATGTCGTCAACGGACGTTTCCGCATCGAGGCGGAAGCGGGCTCGGGCGGACTCGGCGTCGTGTATCGATGCGAGGACCTGCAGAATGGCGTCCGCGTGGCGCTCAAGGTGCTCGACCGAAGCGCCGCACGACATCGCGATCGCTTCTTGCGCGAAGCAGAACTGCTCGCATCGGTGATTCACCCGGCGGTGATTCGGTACATCGCGCACGGGGTGCTCGAAGGTGGCGCTCCGTATCTGGTGATGCAGTGGGTCGAGGGCGAAGATCTCGGACAGCGTCTCGAACGGGATTCGCTTCGGCTCGAAGAAGCACTCGCGGTCGCGGGTCGCGTGTCGGCGGCTTTGGGCGCGGCTCACGCAAAAGGCATCGTTCATCGTGACGTGAAGCCCGGAAACATTTTGTTGCCCAACGCGGACCCACGCCTCGCAGTCTTGATCGATTTCGGGATCGCACGGATGGGGCCCGCGCGCATGACCGTACCTGGCGGCGTGCTCGGGACGCCGGGATACATGGCGCCCGAGCAAGCGCGTGGTGACGCAGACGTAGACGCGCGTGCGGACGTGTTCTCGCTGGGGTGTGTGCTGTTCGAATGCTTGAGCGGAAAAGCTGCATTCGACGGCGATTCGACGATGGCAATCCTCGCAAAGGTCATCCTCGAGCAAGCCCCGTCGCTCGATGTCGTGCATCCGGGTCTGCCAAACGGCCTTGGCGCGCTCGTCTCGCGCATGATGGCCAAGTCACGCGAGGATCGACCTGCCAACGGAATCGAAGTGCTCCGTGAGCTCGAGATCTGCGCGGGCGGTGTTCCCACGCGTCCAGTTCCGGCCGCTTCGCTGCCGCGACGCCTGACCACGCGCGAGCAACGCATCTTCTCGATCATCGTTGCTCGTCTTGGACGATCCGCGCGACCCGGCGATACGCTCGTCGACTCGCTCGGCGGCTCAGAGGTGCGGGCCCTCGGTACTGGCGAACGCGCCTCCGCAATGGACCTGACGTTGGATCTTCCTGCGAACGTCGAGGCGGTGCGTGGAGCAGCTTCTGGTTTGGGATCGCGCGTCGAAGTGTTGCTGGACGGTTCGCTCATCGTGCTCGTCGAGGGCGACCCTTCTGCAACCGATCAGGCCACTCGCGCTGCGAGATGCGCGCTCTCGATGCGCGAGGTGTGCGATCCGCGCACGCGCATCGTCGTCGCGACAGGCCGAGGTGAACTCGCTGGACAACTCCCCGTTGGCGACGTGATCGACCGGGCGTTCAAACTCCTCGAGCACGACGAAACGACTGGAATCAGGATCGATCCGCTCACGGCTCGCTTCGTCGAAGGGCGCTGTTTGGTCGAGAGCGATGCGTCGAGCGCGATCTTGATCGACGAAAAGACCGACGACAGTCCGCGCATGTTGCTCGGCAAGAAGACTCCTTGCGTGGGGCGCGAAGCAGAGATCGGCGCGCTCGTTGCGCTCTTCGACGAATGCCGCGAGGAGCGCACGCCTCGCATCGCTCTGATGACGGGCGACGCAGGCATAGGTAAATCTCGCGTGCGGGCAGAACTCGTTTCTCGATTACGCGAACGCGACGACCGAGTCATCGTCCTGGCAGGTGCTGGCGATCCCGCGCGATCCGGCGCACCGTTCGGCATCTTGCGACAAGCGCTTCGCCGCATGATGGCCCTCGATGATGGTGAGCCGATCGACGCACAACGCACGCGAATCCGCGCCGCTGTCGCCGCTCATGTCGAGGCAGAAGACACCGAGCGCGTGGCGTCGATGTTGGCGCAGGTCATGGGCGTGTCCTTTCCGGACGCGGATGATGAACCGGAGTCTTCGGTGCGTGGCAATCACGTGCTCTTGGGCGATGCCATGCGAGCGGCGTGGCAAGACCTCGTGGCAGCGATGGGGCGCACGTCTTCGGTCGTCGTCATCCTCGACGACTTGCATTGGGGCGATCGCCCGAGTCTCGACTACGTGCTTTCGGCTGCGAAGGCTCTGCCTGATGTGCCGCTCTTCACGCTCGCCACGGGTCGCAGCGACGCGCGCGTTACGTTCGCTGAGTTGCTCGAACGGCATCCCATGACGCAAATCGCGCTCGCTCCATTGTCTC
>JAYVXK010001128.1:0-10450 GCA_043785265.1 Myxococcales bacterium
GCATGCGCTTACCTTGAACGTCTGCGTGCAGCCGTCTTTCGTCGCATCACGTGTTGTCGGTAGTAGGCAAGCAATTCGGTCGCGTCCAATCGTCCGTCGAGGATGTCCAAGAGATGAATGCATTCGCGACGAAGCTGCTCTTCACACCCAGGCGAACAGCAGATGGACTTGGTGTCTTTCCGCAGCGTCCTTTGGCACCCACGGAGGCGACAGCGAAGGGGGGCACCCGTGGAGGTAGTGAGCGTGTATCCAGTGTCGCGTCCGCGCCTGGCTCCCAATGGGTGGAGACGTGGACGGCCCGGTGGACGTGTCTCGATGACTTCGAGGGCCTTCGGCAGGGTAACGAGCGGTTGACCACCAGCGGCCACGATTGCGCGAACCTCGTCCCAGATCGAGCGTCCCATCCCGCAAAACTACCTGGGAGGGGCAGCAATGGAAAGCGTGTCGCGCGACGTGTGAATGACGACCCACGCGACTTCGCGAAGAACACCCTGCGGAGTTGGAGGTTTTCAGAAGCGAGAGAGCGGAGCGGGGCGACCCGGGAGGTGGACCTGACAGGGGCGGGGGAAGCGTTTGGGAGAGTCCAGAAGGCGTCCGTTGTGAGGTGGTCTGGGACCTCCTGGGAGGCGTTTGGACGCGTCCTAGCGACATCGGACGGACTCACCCCCCAGACACGGTGTCGAACGCGTCCTGGGGGCGTCCCAGGGCGGCGTCAATCGTTACACTCTCACGGTACAAACAGACGGTGTTCACACACCGAACGTAATGCGGACATCCTGTTACAATCAAACCTCCTACTACGTAGGAGGGAAACGTGATGAACAAACGCATAAGAATTCGACCAGGAGATACAGGCAAATCAATTGCTCTAATCAGAGCCTCAACCGAGGACCAGAGACTCAGTCCTGACGCACAACGCGCGGCAATCGAAGCGTGGGCAACGAAGCGGAGTATCGAGATACTTGCCTGGCACGTCGAGAGCGGCGTCAGCGGTGCTACCCCGATTGAGCAACGGTTGGTGCTCCTCGCCGCTATCGACGATGTCGCTCGTCACGGGGCGGGTCACTTGGTGGTGTCTCGTCGCGATCGGCTCGCTCGAGACGTTGTCCTCGTTGGGCTAATTGAACGTCTCGTCACGCGTGCGGGCGGAAAAGTTAGCAGCGCGGACGGCGTGGAACTCGATGGTCCGGAAGGAGCATTGATGAGGGGAATCGTGGATGTGTTCGCGAGCTATGAGCGGCTCGTGATCGCGTCTAGGACCAAAGCCGCTCTCGCAGCGAAACGTTCGCGGGGTGAGCGCACGGGAATGATCCCGTTTGGGTTCTCGGTCGGCATCGACGGAACGAAGCTCGTTGTTAGCGACAAAGAGCAGGCGGTCATCGAGATCGTGGGGACCCTCCGCGCGAACGGGCTCACACTAAGGGCGGTCGTCAAGGAGTGCGAACGGATTGGGCTCGTCTCACGAAGTGGCAAACCGCTTGGCCTCTCCCAGGTTGAGCGCATCATCCGAAAACTCGCAGCGTGAGCCGCGAACACGGGATTTTCTGCCTCGAAGGGCGTTGGGGGTTTGATCGCCCTTGCACGATGGAGCCGGTCCTCGCCCTGCTCAATCAAGGAGCATCCAAACGTCCGTTGAATTTTATCCACCGAGTTGTCAGGACCCGCGAGAAGTTCGCGGACTATCTGGGACAGTGGGTGAGGCGCGGCGCGAAGTATCCGATACTGATCCTGGCCTTCCACGGAGGTCCAGGAAAACTGTACGTCGGCCGTGCGAGCCACAAAGACCACGTGGTGACGCTCGACGACCTGGCGACCATACTCGGCGATGGCCTCCGTGGTCGTCTCGTTCACCTCAGCGCGTGTCGCGCTCTCGATGTGGAACAGCGCCGCATTCGTCGGTTTCTCAAGCGAACAGGCGCTCTCGCTGCGACCGGATTTCGGAAGGACGTAAACTGGCTTAGGTCCTCCGCCTTCGAGGTCCTCATTTTTGAAACGCTCCTTCGTCACCCACTGACGAGGGCTGGTGCGCGAAGGATGGATCGAACGTTGAAAGAGGAGGTGCCCGACCTCCGACGCGAGTTCAGGTTCCGTGTGGTCCTCAATGAACGTTGAAGCGAGCGGGGAGCTAGGTGAAGGAGTACCCCAGTACCGGGGTCAAACGAGGTCGAGAAGCAAGCCCAGGGCCCAGGTCTTCTCCAAATTTTTGAAAATTGCGGCTCCTCACCTTACGCCTATCCTGCCCAAGAGTTCGCGGTGGTCAGCGCTTCTGTTTCATCGTTTGTACTCGCGAAGTACCGCTATTGACTTTCTAGTGTCTTCTGGGTCATCGTTCCAGTCGAGGCGCGGTGCACACGACGAGGTCGCGGATGTTGTTGCGACTGCTGGCAGACAAGACGGTTTCGCCTCTTCGAGGCCGTCGTGTATTCAAAGCCCAAGCAGCGAACCGCGCGAGGCGAAATCCTTCGCCCCCGCGAGCGGTCGTCTTCCCGAGAGCTTGACCCGCGTTGGCGACCTGTTCTCGTCGCCGTCGTCGACCTCATCGACCAAGAGCTCTGTGAACTTTTTGGTTATGCGAATGACCATGACAGGAGGCGAACATGAGAGCCGCCATCTACGCACGCCGCTCAACTGAAGAGCATCAGGCCGCGTCTCTTGACGTACAGATCGACGAGGCGAAACGCTTCATCGAAAAGCGGGGATGGGAAACCTCAGCCGACGACACCTTCATCGAGGACGGGGTCAGCCGCGCGGAGTTCGTCAAACGACCAGCCTTGTTTCGACTTCTTCGCGGCGCCGCGGCGCGCGCGTTTGACATCGTGGTGGTGCGCGACGAGACGCGGCTTGGAGGTGACGTGAACCGCACTTGCCTGCTCATCCAGGAGATACTCGAAGCAGGAGTCAGGCTCTTCTACCACTCGACCGGCGAGGAAGTGCGACTCGACGACGCAACCGCGAAGATGATGGTCGCGGTGCGGAACTACGCCTCTGAGTTGGAGCGCGAGAAGATCAGCAGTCGCACTTACGAACATTTGCTGTCGAAGGCGCGTCGCGGGCTCAACGTCGGCGGCAGGTGCTACGGCTACGACAACGTCCCCGTGATGGATGGGAAGCGGCGTAAGGAGGTTGGCTACAAGGTCAACGACACGGACGCTGCCATCGTGGGGGACATCTTCGAGAGCTACGCTCGCGGTTGGGGCCTCCGAAGGATTGCGAAGCACCTCAACGAGCGTGGAGTGGCGTCACCGCATGCCGGTCTCCGGGGCACCGGATCGTGGTCGACCTCGGTGCTGTCTTCGATGCTGCGCAACGAACGATACCGTGGCGTGCTCGTCTGGAACCGTTTCGAGAAGGCGTACAGAGGGGGTACGAAGGTGCGGCTCCGTCGCGACCCTTCAGAATGGCTGCGCGTCGAGATGCCCGAACTGCGAATCGTGAACGACGAGGTTTGGTTCGCGGCCCAGGCGCGCATGCGAACCGTGAAAAGCAAGAAGGGGGGCCGTCCTCCTCGCTACCTCCTTTCGGGCATCGCTCGCTGCGGCGAATGCGGAGGTCCATTGACCGTCATCGACGGTCGGACCGGAACCACGTCCGCTAAGATGTACACCTGCGCGTACCACCGTGGACGCGGTGACTCGGTGTGTAAGAGCAGCCTGCGCCGCCCCGTGGAGTCCGTTGACCGCGTTGTCACGGACTGGCTCGCGCGTGAGGTCCTGGACGAGGCGTTCGTTCTTGAGGCTATCAAGGAGCTTCGAAAGAGGTTTGCCGCGCGTGCGCGAACGAAGACGACCGAGGTGCCGGTGCTCAAGAAGGAGGCTGGGCGGTTGCGGACGGAGATCGATCGTCTTGTGAGGGCAATCACGATGACCTCCGACACGCCTGACGCGATGGTGGCAGGCATCTCCCAGCGACAGGCCCAACTCGCGTCCGTCGAAGTGCGCATTCGCGTCTTGAACGAGACCCCTGCCCAGATCGGAAACGAACTCGACCGGGTGGAGGTGGAGGCTCGGAAGCGACTCACCCAGTTCACCGAGTTCCTTTCGGCCAAGGGCGAGAAGGGCAGGAGCGTCGTTGCGGCGGCGCTGGTCGGTCCCATCACGGCGACAGCGATACAGCTCCCCCAAGGGAAGAGATTCCGACTCGAAGCCGAAGCTCGAATCGGAAAACTCCTCGGAAGCGAAGTCAGTAACTATGCGTCCCCAGGGGGATTCGAACCCCCGTTAGCGACGTGAAAAGCCGCGGTCCTGGGCCAACTAGACGATGGGGACATCGCCGGTGCAAATGCAGCGGCGCGCGTTGCTTAGCACGCCTCGTCGATGAAACGAAAGCATGCACATCATGGACGACGCGGAGCAGGCGTTCCTGCCAGCGGTCGCGGGCTGACTAGCCGAGTTTGTGAACCGCAGCCGACAGGCGAGCGATCGTGCGCGAGGCAGCTTTGGGATGCGTCACGCCCTTGGTCGACGACTTGTCGAGCGCGGAGATCGCGATGGCGAGTGCCTTCTTTGCGGCCTCTTTGTCCTTCGCGTCGATCGCGATGTGGACGCGCTTGACGAACGTGCGCACGCTGCTGCTGACGGCGCGATTGCGGACGGTGCGGGTGAGGCGCTGGCGATTACGCTTTTCGGCGGACGGATGATTGGCCACGACGTTTTCCTTCGGTACGACTCGGATTGAGCGAGGGGCGCGGAAAATACGCGAAAGTAGCGGCTTGTCAATGCGCCGCGTGACCTGGGGACAGCTTTTTCACAGCGTCGCGAATGCCGCTCACGTGGACGTCTGCGGAGAGGGCGCTCTTGAAAATGCCGGCAATCTTGCCCTCTTTGTCGATCAAGAAGGTCACCCGAGAGGCCATCTTCAAGAGGCCGCCGATGAGTCCTTTGGCGCCATACGCTTTGGCGATCGCGCCGTTTTCGTCGCTCAGAAGGACAAATGGGAGCTTGTAGCGCTCGGCGAACTTCGCGTGCGATTCTCCCGAGTCGAAGGAAACGCCGATGATTTCGGTGTCGTGTCCCATCAATTCTTCGTACGCATCGCGAAAGCCGCACGCCTCGAGCGTGCAAACTCGCGTCTCGTCTTTGGGGTAGAAGTACAGCACGACGTTTTTTTTGCCGCTAAAATCAGCCAGTTTGACGTGCTTGCCGTCGTGAGTGACCGAGTCGAATGCGGGTGCGCGGTCGCCGACTTTCAATGACATGACGATCTCCGTAGCATCCGATGCTTCTTCGTCCTATCAGGTGGCGCGGTCGCTCATTGCGATCCATCCTTGGCGCACTTTGTCGCGCACGCCGGTGGCGCGTTGACAGAGAAAATCGTGCGTGCTTTAAGCCGCGACCCGTTTCCGAAAAGAGATGCCATGAACACGCACCCCACGATCAACGAACTCGAGAGCGCTCAGCTCAAGTCCAACCTCCCCGACTTTCGCGTCGGCGACACCGTGCGTGTTCACTACAAGATCGTCGAGGGCGACAAGGATCGCATTCAGATCTTCCAAGGCGTCGTCCTCAAGCGCCACCGCGCAGGAGCGCGCAGCACGTTCACCGTGCGCAAGGTGAGCTTCAATGTCGGCGTCGAGCGCGTGTTTTTGAGTCACTCGCCTCGCATCGACAAGGTCGAGATCGTCAGCCGCGGCGTCGTTCGTCGCGCACGTCTCTTCTACTTGCGCGAGCTCGCCGGCAAAGCCGCCCGCGTCCGCGATCAAAAAGACGCCTGATTTAACGGCGTTTCAATACAGTTTGAGTCGCGGCACTTTTGCTGCGGCGAGGGCCATGGTCGCAGTGACCGCGAGCCACACGAGCACGCACGCGAGCGGTCCCAGTGTGGGACCGATGAGCGAACGCAGACTCAACGGATGCGTCCCATAGACGATCGCAATATGTGCAATATACACAAATAGCGAGCGACGACCGAACAGGTTCACGACCGCATCTGCTTTGCCAAACGAGCGAGCGTCGAGAAGCGACAGGCTCCACGCGACGAGCGCCACGATGCCAAATCTCTCGATCGCGACACCAGGATCCGCGCGATAAAAATCATGCGCGACGAACCACGTCACGCGCGAGAGCCACCCGCCGCCGATCACAGCGACGACACCAATCTTCCACATCCACTTGGGTGAGACTCGCGCGCACGCAGCACCAGCAAAAGCGAACGCAGCCCACGGAAACAGCGGAAACTGCGAGGGCACAGCGTCCGTCACGTAGGGCCGCAACAACGGCAACCAGCCGGTGGTGTCGATCGCGCGAATCGATGGAGTCACGAGCGCGATCATCAGAGCCATCACAGCGAGTGCCCCTCTCGCGCCCGGCGTTCGCATGATGAGAGCGATCAGCAGCAGCGAAATGGCGATGACTTGCAGAACATCCACTTGGAACACACTCGCCCAATCCCCCCGCAGTGCACCGCTGGCGTGCAGCAAGTAGCCAAGCGCGAGCAACACAAGCGACCGCCGCAAGCCAAAGACGGGTGCGGGGACGGGGACGGCGGCGGGTGCGGGGACGGGGACGGGCGCGGGGACGGCGACGGAAACGGGCGACCGAAAACGGTGCACCGTCGCCACAGCGTATCCAGCACAGAACAAAAACGTCGGCGCAACCAACCCGTTGACGAAGTCGAGTGCACGAAACACGCCATTGTGGCGAAAATCAGCCGCAAGTAGCGCGTTGGTCACGTGCACCTCGATCATCACGACGACCGCGAGGCCGCGCAATCGATCGAGGTAAACGACCCTCGTCTGTGCGTCCGAACCGCTCAGAAATTATTCGACAGGCTTGGGCGGCGGGCCGAGCTGAATGCGCTCGCCGAGGTAGGCGCCGATGAGCGTGAACATGACTCCGATGCCCGCCATGATGATGTACATGAAGGTCGGCATCGTGCGCACCGTCTGGCTCTGAACGATCAAATAGGTGCTCGGAATCGCGACCAAGAAACTCGCGACGACGGGTTCGATGAACGTGCGACCTGGTGAGATCATGCCGACGAGCAAGCCGCCGATGAACCACACGGGGATGCAAACGATCATCCCATTGCTGCCCTCGAAGTCGATCGCTGTGATCACCATGGGAAGCCCAAAAACAAGGGCGATGGTGAGCACGCCTTGCACCGCGAGTGCGATCGCCATCCAGGTGACGCTCACGCCATCTTGTTGGTAGCGGCGCTCGAGTTCTTCTTCGCGCGTGCGCTGGGTTTTCCCGACGGCCTCGATCTTCGAGCCACAAGAGACGCAGCGAGTGCTGCCAGGTGCGTTGCTGAATCCGCAGGACGGGCAAGAGACGGTGGAGGCCATTCGACGGACGAGCCTACAACTGGCAGGGCAACGTCCGCAAACTCTCAATTGTCTTGGATGGCCAGAAGGACGAAATTGAATGGGAACCTCCGAGGATCTGGGGTTGTCGTAGCCTTCGAGTCGATCCATTATTTCCCCCGGACAATCGGGCACGGGCCAAGCAGGCTCGTGTTATCCTTGAGAAAAGCCTTGTCAGCCCACGCACCTCAGCCTTCTGCGCTCGACCTCGATCTCGCTCCTGAAAGAGAGCAGGTCGACCCGGAGTTGTTGCAGCTGCCTGATCCCCCCCGAAAAGACCGTCGAACGACGATGGTCCTGCTCGCGGTGGCGGCCTGCGCATCTCTGGCTATGGTTGGTGCGCTTTCTCGCGACGCGACCTATGCATTGGCGGCTCCCGCTCCCATCGCGCTGGGCGATCTGCAGACTGCGCCCGCGTCAGCGTTTGCACCCAACGCCTATGTCGAAGGCGAGGCTCGCCTCGGCGGTGCTGCGGCGCTTCGTTACGAGCACCCGTTCGAGTCCGACACGTATCGCATCGCGCCTGTGGGTGGCCGCTCCGATGTGTGGGTCGAGGTTCGCGTGCCAGCAGGCGAAGAGAGTTCGCGTTATGTGCCCGCGACCAAGTTCGTCGGTCGGCTGATTCCGTTCGAGCAAGCGGGTCTGCGTCACCGTGGGATTTCGTCATCGGTCGAATCATTGACGGGTCAAGCAGTGCCGCCAGGTGCGTGGTTGCTCGTCGATGGACAAGCGCCTGGTGACTCACGCGGCATCGTCGCTCTCTGCGCGATGTTCCTGGGCTTCGCCATCTGGAACATCCTCACACTGCTGAAGCTCCGCCGCAAAGTGAAGTAACTCCACTCTGCGGCGGTCGCGGCCTCTGTTCACTCTGCTGGGATGGCAGCGGACTCTGCAACGACGGCAACTGCGGGCGCAGGTGCGGGCGGAGCAAGCTTTGTCCGGAGTGCATCCCGCCATGCACGCAGACGATCACGACTCGACCAACCTAGTGCAAGTGCACAGGCGAGCCAGAGCGCGCCAAGCAAGGCGAGAGCCGTGTCCGTGATGTACCAAACCGTCAGCTGAAAAGGACGATCACTGGTCACGAGCTCGCGCGTGAGGGTCACTCCGTGATCATAACTGGGCAGAGGCATGGCCACGGGCCGCACACCGTCGACGATGCCATTTTTGGCAAGCTGGCTGGGGAAGTTGCCAAGACGATCGAGAGCGGCGTCGTCCTTGTTCCCAGCGAGGCCGGCGCGGAACGCTTCGTGCGCTTGAGGAGAGAGCATCGCGCTTTCCTTTTGGTCGCGCATTGGCAAGTCGGCGATGGTGCGGTCGTCCGCTGCCTGAAACGCAAAGGACCCGTACGCCAACGTGGACGAACGCTCGACCCGTTGCATCGAGAAGAAGAGCGCCATCACCGCTGCGAACGCCAAACCAGCGCGAACGATGGTGCGCTTTCGTCCATCGAAGAGTTTCTCTGTGAGCCACGCGACCAGAGCGAGAGCGCCCACGCCAAGCAGGCCGTAAAACATGGTCTGCGAGACAAACCAGAGCCCGGTCATGGTCGCGAATCCGAGCGCGCGCTTTTTGTTGCCTCGCAAAAGCGCCAGCGACAAAACGAGAGACCACACTGCTGCGAGTGCGTCGCGCAAACCGAGAGACCACACGGCTTCGTCACCACCGGTGATGGCCAGCGCGTGGACGTCTTTCGGCAATCCAAGAGTGACCGACGCGTGACTGGTCGTCAGCGGAAAACTCGGCCCGTCGAAAGACAGCGCTCCACCAAAGTGATTGGCGTCAGAATGATCGAGCGACTGCAGGCGCGCGTTGTGCGTTCCCAAGCGGAGCGGCACCATCAGCTCGCTGGTGCCGTCCTTGTGCAGCAAGAGTTCGCTCGTGCCGTCGGTCGACAGGAAGATCGGTTTGCCGGGAGCCGTGTAGAGCAAGTAATCGATGCCGCTGTTGTCGTAGGTGATGTTGTCGTCCGACACGAGATCGCCTGACGCGGTGAGCACGAGAGTGCGCGTGTGCGTCTGCACGACACCCGCGAGCACGTCGAGAGTCGCCAGTGTTTGGACCGTCACATCGAGGTGCTGACCACGCGAGACCAAGAACAACTTCGAGTTCGGCTCGCGACGCGAGATGGGTGACTCGGCCGAGTCGTGTTGCTTGGCATCGCCCGTGGCCAACACACGATGCTCGGGATCTGCCTCGAGCAACCACCACTCGAACGGCGATCGAGAATCTGCCTGAAATGAGCCCAGTTTGGTGATCTCACCCGTGATGGTCACCTCTGCAGACCTGCCCTTGGTCGGGATGAGAAGGTCTTCTCCTTCCACCTTCCAACCCACACTGCCTGAGACCTCCAGGACGTGTTCACCGTAACGCAAGGGCAAGCGCACCATGCCGAGGTCCGCACCCGATTGCATCGTGAGGTGGTACTCGAACTCGTTGCGCTTGCTGACACGAAGCGCGCGCGACAACTGGAACACCGGCGGCTCGCTGCCGACGACCTCTGGACGCTCGGCATCGAAGTGCAACGTGGTGGCGATCACGCCAGACAGCTGCGCGCCTTCGGTCACGCGACCCTGCGACAGCGCAGAGTCGACCGTATTGAACGGACCAGGCAAGGAAAGAGAGCGATCAGCGCCGAGCTTGATTTTGCCTTTGATCGTGAAGCGCTTCTGATCGGTACGAATGAAGTAATGATCGGCATCGAACGCCACGAGCGCAGGCGCTCCGCCCAGTGTGACGTCGTCGATGCGAACCGACCCTGGTGGCCCGAACAGCGGAACATCCACCTGCCCGTTCGCGAGCACGCCACCTTCGATCTCGAACTCGAGCGCGCCCGTCGCTGCGCTGCCTGTGATCTTCAAGTGCTCGAGCGCGAAGCAATGTTCGATGCAGGTCTCCTGGTGCCGCATGGCCTGCGCGACTCCGAGAAATTGGCCAGCCCATGAATCGGGCGGAGGTGGCGGCGGGGTGTCGGCGAAGGCGGCCGCTGGAACGGCGAGAGCAAGTGCAGATGCGAACAGGGGCAACCAACGACGACGAGACATGAGACCTCCAAAGTGGTGAAGGCCAAGTACGGACGAGAGAGCCACACGATCTCCCTTGTTTTTAGTCCTCATCCGCCGTCGCCGTCCCCGTCCCCGTCCGCCGTTC
>JAYVXK010001129.1:0-3234 GCA_043785265.1 Myxococcales bacterium
TTTGATCTCGCGACGCTCACGTGCAAGTTCACTGGCGTAGTGTTCGGCGTCGCCGCGCGAAGCGAGATAGCCGCCGAGGCCCATCGCGATCGACCCTGCGGCCACTTCTGCGAGACCTGCCGTGAGCACGAGATGCGATTGAGCAAGCGCACCAGACAAGCCTGCTGCGAGCGCAAAAGGAACGGTGAGACCGTCTGACATGCCGATGACGACGTCGCGAACCGTAGCGCCGCCTTGAAAGTGCTTTTCGACGTGCATGAAGCAGTCTTACTTCAACTGCTGCACGAAGACTTCCGCCACCCACACGCTGCCGTCGGGATCGTCGATCACGGCAAGTCCCACGGACGAAAACTCCGCGCGGATCATGTTCGATCGATGAGACGGGCTTTGATAAAGGGCGCGATGCGCGAGCACGACACTCTGCGCGTGCGCCACATTTTCGCCTGATTGTTGCGCCAATAAACCTGCATCTTGCAACCGTTGACTCGGATCGCCATCGCCGACGTCATGACCGACGGTGTGCGCTTGCATCATGCGACGCGCGTGCGCGAGGGCGACGGCGTCGAGCCGCGTGTCACGCGTGATGACTCCAAGTTGCAGTGACCCGCGGAGCGCCACCAGCATGCGCGTGAGAGCATCACGTTCATCCGCAACGCCGACGCCTGCGCTCTCTCCAGGCGCCGCGAGATTGGGGATCGATGTTGGCGGTGTTTGGTCGGCGAACACTTGGGCTTCGAGGGCGGGTCGCGGTCCGCTCGAGACATCTGTGACGAGTTGGACGGTGAACGCACCCACGCGATCAGGCGCAAATCTAGCCACCACGCGCGATCCATCGAAAGACGTTGGGATCGCGTGCGGCTCGCCGCCTGGTCCCACGACGACGACCTGCGCACCAGTCGCGGGCACGTTCACGCGCGCGTCGATGGTCATCCACGTACCTACGTGAGTGGTCGTTGGCAAAGCGAGCGTGAGATCTGCGATCGCATCGAGGGCGATCGCGGCGACGATCTGCGTGCCGTCTGGCGCATAGCCGGTTGCAACTCCGCAGCGACGTTCACCGATGTCGTGGAACGTTTGCCTCCACGCTGCGAGCTTCTTGACTGTCGCCTCGTGATCCATCGCATGTCCGCTCACGATCCACGCGCGCGGCCACACATGCGGCTCACCACTCGCGCGCTGGGCGAAGGTGAGTCCGTCGAGATCGAGATACGGCAAATTGAGCGTTTTGCGCAATACGAGCTGCTTGGCCACGCGACGCAGGCCTTCTTCGGATACGCCGCAGGCTGCTTGCAACGTGGTCTCGTGATCGGTGAGATCGCTGCCACTGAGCTGCAACGGCGATTGTGTCTGCGACTCCCAACTCCACACAGGATCGACGGGTGCCGCCTGCCCGTGAGCCGCGCTCGCGAGCAGGACGATCGCCGACACCATTCGAAGCTTCACGCACAAAGCTTATTCTGAGCGTCAGCGCGCGTCACCTTTGCGGCGCCGGGCGAGTGAGAACCCCACGCGAACGCCCAACAAGAAGCCAGCGACGATCGCGAGTGCGATGCCGAGTCCGCTCAATTGAGCGAGAAGCTCTTACCCACCGTGACCGCGCCACCTGAGAAAGGAGGCACTTTTGCGCCGCGGAACTTGCCCGCAACGCAACCGCCGACGGAGGTGCCTGCAAACGGGGGAGTGTCTACATCCACGCTCTGCACGGCGCCGTTCGGGCCGAAGGTCACTTTGACGTGACCCGATCCAGTCGGACCATCGCTTTTTTTGCAGGAGCTGAGATTGCCCGAGATGCCACCAAGAACAGACGCAGCTTGTCCACGATCGAACGGAGCGCTGCCGCCTGTGTTGGTGTTGGTGACTTGGGGCGTGGGCTTCACGCCTGACTCACACGCCATGTTGCACGCGAAGTCGTCCGCCTTGCACCCGCACTTGCCCGTCCCAGTCGGATTCGGATTCGGATTCGGGTTCGGATTCGGATTGGGGTTCGGATTCGGATTCGGGTTCGGATTCGGATTGGCGTTTGGATTTCGCGGTGTGTTCCCAGACACCCCGACACCAGGCCTCTGCGCGCTGCTCGTTGGGGCGGTGTCGACCACTGCAACACTGGCCGTCGGAGTGGTGGCAGTGGGTGTATCGGTCGCGACAGGATTGGCGACACTCGCACTGCCAATCGGAGCGATGTTGGTGTCAGGTTTGCGCAACACGACGAGTGCCGCGACGATGATGATGCCGAGCACCGCAAAACCGCCGATGAGGCCAATAATGAGCCCCATGCTGCTCTTTTGCTGTTGTTGACCACCGTGCATCTCCGGCATGTCGCTCGGAGGAGGCGCGAGCACTGGAGCTGCGAGTGCTGCGCTGAACGCACCACCGCCGCTGAGGTTCATGATGTCGTCGACCTTGTTGTGAGAAGGACCCGTGTCCTTCGCCATGGTCTGACCCAGCGCGCGAATGTCGATGAGGCCCGAGCCGTCGCCTTGCGCCATGCCTTTGGGTTCGGGAGCGCTTTGTGTCAGCGCGTTGAGCGAGAACAGAACGCTGTTCTCATTGCGCTCACCCGTGCGCTTGTCACCACCAGGCACCATCTGCGGATTTTGCGCAGCGCTGGTCATCACGTCTTCTTCGCCGCCTGCGGTCGCTGCGGCGCCGAACAAGTCTGCGCCTCCACCGCCACGACCACCCGCGCGACGCGCGGCAGCAGTAGGCGCAGGTGCGGCCTGCATGGGAGCGGGATCGCCACCACCGAAGAGAGGCGAACCGTTGGAGGATCCAACACTGCCACCCCCGCCAAACAACGAGCTGAAACCGGCTTGCGGGGCTGCTGCTTGTGGCTGTTGCGCAGCCGATTGTCCGATTGACGTTGCGTCCTCTGAATGGTCTTGCGCGGGCGCGTGCCCAGCAGCACCAGAGAGCGCGGTCATGATCTCGGCGATCTCGCGGATGGGCAGCCAGTCGCCCATGCCGTCCTTCCAGCAGAAGGTTTCTTCGGTCACGACATGCGATCGAAACGCAGCGCCGATCTCTGCTGTGGTCATCGTGCGTTGGTCACCGTCTGCGACGTTGACTGTCCACGAGTCTCCTCCACCAGACGCATAGTCGTAAGCTCCCGCGCCACTCGCAGCGGCCTGCGGGGCTTCGAAAGCTTGCGTGGCTCCTTCGGTCTCGCTCCCATTGATGACGATCGTCGCGCCACATTTCTTGCAGCGGATCTTGACGATCTTCCCGAGGACCTTC
>JAYVXK010001130.1:0-3233 GCA_043785265.1 Myxococcales bacterium
GCAGAGAGCTGCAGGTTCGTCGCGTCGAGCTTCAAACCCGCGAGCAGGTTCGAATAGGTCGGGCCCGTGCCCGACACCGGATTGACTGGGTGCTTCTGCGAGAAGAACGGCACCTCGTCGTAGCCGTTGCGCGTCTTGCCACTGCCGATCAGCGAGATGAGCTGTTGCTGCGGCCAATACGCCGCAGCGCCGCCGATCTGCTTGGCCCAGTTGGCGGCGTAGTCCATCGCGGGCATTCCGCGCATGCCGCCCGCCGCCATCATGTTGTCTTCGATCTCGTTCTTGGTGAGTCGAAGCGCAGAGCCGCTGTTCTGGTTGTCGATCTCGTAGAACGTCGCGGCAATGTCGTCGTACCGCTTGTTGCCACCCAGGTTCTCCGGGTAGATGCGCGCGGTCTCGATCAACCAGAAGTACAGCTCGCGGAGCGTGGCGCTCGGGCGCACGTCCATGAACTCGTCCCAGAAGAGGCCGTCCTCCTGCGCGCGCTTCCACGCGTCGACGATGAACGTCTGCACGTTGGTCTCGAACGTTCCAATGAATTGCGGTGTGATCTTCATTCAGGCCTCCACATCCGTCATGGCGCGCACGCCGACTTCCACCCAGACGCCCTCGTCGGTGACGTCGTAGATGGTCCCTGCGCGGCTGTTGCCAATCGCTGCGCCCGTGACCGTGTGGTCATCGAGCACGAAGCAGTCTTGTTCACGCTCGGCCGCGGTGAGCGGCGCGCCCGTGTCGTTGTCGAGCAAGAACACGGAGCGATCGCGAAAGAACTGGATGTTCGCGCTGCGAGCACCGTTCGCCCCGCCGCTGTTGTCGACGTCTTCGTAGAAGCGGCCGACGGGAATGAGACCCGCACCCGCAGCACCAGGCTTGAAGAAGCCCGAAGCGGTGTCGCAGACAGCCAGCGCTCCCTTGAAGGTCTTCGCGTTCGCGGCGAGCGGGCGACGATCGTAGCGAAGAACCCGAACACTTCCCGGACGCGGTTTGGTGAGCGCTGCCATCATTGACCTCCCTTGGCTGCCGCGGCCTTGGTCGCGCGGTATTCAGACGGTCGCATCGTGTGCAGCACGAGCCGACCATCCGGCATGCGCTGCGGTCCCTTCGCTTCGGGCGGTCGAATGCCCATCAGCCGATTCACCTCTTCGAGCTCCGCGCCGTGCAGGCCCGCCGTCGTCGCCGCACCGACCGTGGGCTGCGCGTTGCGCTTGGCGATCACACGCGGCGATGCACTCAAGAACGTGCGCACGACATCGGTCGGTTGAGACAGACACCAATTGCGCACCGACTGTGGAAGATCCTGTCGCGCGTCGAGCAACCGTTGGATCTCGAGCGCCTCGAGTCGCCGTTTGGCATCGACGAGCTCGGACGCCATCTCCGCAGCCGCGTTCGCGACTACCGACTTCGCCTCAGTCTTCTCTTCTTTTGGCTTCTCCTCTTTGGGTGTCCCCTTCGGAGGCTCGGCGGTCTCTTTCTTCTCTTCGCGATCTGTCGACGGCGGAGGCTCCTCGGCCTTCTCCTCCTGCTTCTCGTCGTCGCCCTCTGCCTTCTTGTCCTCTCTCTTGTCGTCGTCGAGGCCCTCGAGGAACTCGGCGAGCTTGGCCTTCGCTTCTTTCTTCTCGTCGTCCGATGCGTCGCTCGCCATGGTGGCGAGGGCCGCGAGCAATTGGTCTTTCATAAAATCTCCGGTCCTCGCGGCGAGCGAGGGAATGTCATGGGTCAACGGGTTGATGCAGAGCGCGAGGTTCACGTAAGAAGTGATCTCGCCTTCGTCGTTGGTGAGGAACGCGGGCGAGAAGAAGCGCCACCGCGGCGGCGTCTCCTCGAGCCCGGCCTTCGCGTCCGCACACCACTCCACCGACACGGCCCAGAGCTCGGGCTTGCCGTAGGCGTTGGTGCGCACTTCAAGTGAATGCCAACCAGCAGCCCGTCCGCTCTCGGCGGGCCGATTGGCGGTGAGCGACAGGTGATCGAAGTCGATCGCGTACACGCGAGCGCGTGCCGTCTGCTCTGCGACGAGCAGCTTCGCGCTCTCCTCGGTGAAGAACACGGAGCCGTCGTCGCAGACGTTCTCGCCTGCTGCCCAAATGCGAAACGCAGTGGGCGCTTGTCCAGGGGAGGCACGCTCAACAAGCGGTGCGGCGACATCGATAAGCATTGTGTGTTTGCGGATCAAGCGGCCTCCGCAAACGCATTGGCGATTTCACGAACGGGGATCCCGAAGCGACGAGTCATCTCCCGTGCGTCGACGGCGAGGCCGTGTGGTGCGAGCGCGTCGCCAAGCATGCTCGTCGCGTTTGCAGTCGTGACCATCATCGTGGCCTCGGCGTTGAGGTCCTTCGGCGGCGTGACGTCCCACGCGCACTGCACTTCACCCGCGCTGTCTCCGAATCGCTCCTGGAGCCAAACGGGAATGGCTTGTGTGTTGAGCGTTGCGGCGAGGCTATCGGCGTCGGACTGGATCAGGTCCGAGCGAATCGCCGAGAAGATGTTCGCGTTCGTGAACCCAGTGCCGCCCGTCGTCGTGACGAGCTGGCCGGCGAGCGTGATGATGATCTCTTCGTTGCACGCAGCGATCGTCTCTTGGAAGACCTCGTAGCCGCGGCCGTTCGATTCGAGCAGCTTGATGTCCCAGCCCGCGGGGAGATCGAAGACTGCGTTCACGCCCCACGCGGCGAGCTTTCCAAAGAACCCGCGACGCATCGATTCGCTCGCGCCTTGTGGGCTCATCGCGACACGTGCGGCGTTGGCGAGCTTCGATGAGTAGTTCTCGCGATAGAAGTACGCGTGCTCCTTCGCGATGAACGCGCGGCCCAGCGCCATCCAGAGTCCGTGTGTCCATGGCTGCACGGTGCCGCCTGGACAATGAAGTACCCAGCGACCGTCTCCCGGATGAATGGGGAGCATCCCGTGGATCGATTGGTAGTACCAAGCGTCCTCCGACCAGCGGTACCAGAGGAACTCCGGATCGAGCCGACGCAGCACCGGCAGCGCGCCTTCGATTTGCACGAACTCGCCGATGCCTGCTCCAAGCAACCGGCCGACGCCCGCGAGGAGCGCGAGCTCGCTCGACGGGAACACCTCGCGGAAGTCGCCCTCCAGCGCGATGGTCAACTCGGGATCGCCCTTGAAGCGAAGCGGCAGTTGGATCAATCCCTCGGTGCGCGTCGAGAGCACGCCGTGCACGACGCCGTCGCGGCGAAGCGATTTGCAGAGCCGCGCAGGGATGCGGAGAT
>JAYVXK010001131.1:0-3233 GCA_043785265.1 Myxococcales bacterium
GCGCGAGATAAACGATCTTGTACTCGCCCGCGAGGAGCCTGCGTTCGCGATCGCGACGCACGTCGAGCGGGAGGTTGCTCGCGAGGTAGGTCGCTGGCAGGCCTTTTTCTTGGAGCGCGCGAACCTGGTCCTCCATGAGAGCGACGAGCGGAGAGATCACGATCGAGGTGCCCGGCAGCACCATCGCCGGCAGCTGATACGTCAGCGACTTGCCGCCGCCCGTCGGCGCGACGACGAGCACGTGCCGCGAGCCCTCGAGCAGTGCCATGATCGCGTCGCGCTGCCACGCGCGTAGCTCGCTCAGACCAAAACGGCTGAGAGTGTCCTCCGCAGATGCGACGAGAGAGGTGGCGTTCAAAGGGGCCGCCATCATGGCATGTCCGCTTTAGCACTGCCGCGTCAGTTCGCGATTTTGGGCCTCTTCGGCGCCCATCCGTCCTCAACGTACAGGAGTACGTTTCCGGGCGGTGTTCGCCGAATAGACCCAAACTCGCTTACTGCCTCAGCAGTGCTCGGCACACGTCAGATTGGCTCAACCAAATGCGGGAGCCAGAAAAATGTCATGCTCCGCTCGTGCCGGAAGAAAAAGTCGAAGACACCAAGAAGATGATCGCCGAATCGATCAAGCGTCTCGAGGCGCTGATCGGCGTGCTTCCAAACGAGACCGTGCGAAACCTGCGCAACCAAATCGCACTCTTGCGGGCCACCCTCCTCGAGACGCGCGCGCCTGCGTTTGCCCTGGTTGGAAGACGCGGCAGTGGCAAGAGCGCGCTCGTGAACGCGCTGGTCGGAAAAAAAGTCGCCGAGCTTGGGCACGTCAAAGCGCAAACCGGACGAGGAAAGTGGTTCGACGTGACCACGCCTCAAGGCTCCGTGCGCGTGCTCGACACACGCGGTTTGCAGGAAGGTTCCGCACCCGCAGAACAGGACGACTCGAAGACCCCCATCGCATCGGTCCTGGTGGAGTTGGCACGCGAGCCGCCTGACTTGATCTTGTTCGTAGTGCGCGCGTTCGATGTGGACAGTGCGATCGATGCTGATCTCGATGCTCTCGAAGAGATCGTGATCGCAGCAGAAAAAGCTCACAAAAAGGCACCTCCCATCTTCGCAGTGATCACCCACGCCGATCTTCTCGAACCAAAAGATCAGCGCCTAGGCGGAGAGCCAGGACCTGACCTCGACGAAAAAAAGGGTCACGTCATCCTCGCCGAACGAACACTCGACGAAAAAATTCGGTCGCGCGCGTCTCTCGCAGGTTTGCTCGCGGAGACGTTGGCGGTGTCGAGCTACATGTCCGTGCGTGCGGATGGAACTGTGCGCACCGATGATCGCTATCGTATCGATGATCTCGCGTGCGCGCTCTTCGCGAAACTGCCAAGCGAGGGACGGGGCATGTTCGCACGCGTCGCGAAAGTCGAGTCACTTCAGAGCGGTCTCGCCAATGACCTCACGCGCGCCACTGCCACGATTTGTGCGGGGATCGCGATGGTGCCGATTCCGATCGCAGATGTGTTTCCGATCACCGCCGCGCAAGTGAGTCTCGTCGCAGGCATCGCGTGGCTGAGTGGTCGTCCCATGGATCGCTCGACTTCGATGGAATTTCTCGGCGCCATGGGCGCAAATGTCGGTGCCGCGTTTGCCTTGAGAGAGGCTGCGCGCGCGATCGTGAAGTATGTGTTTCCGGGCGCTGGATCTGCTGTGAGTGGTGCGGTTGCGTTCGCCGGCACGATGGCGCTTGGGATGGCGGCGACGACTTACTTCATCAAGGGGCAGCCGATCGAAGCGGCGAAGAAGGTGTTTCTCAAGACCCGGGTGTGATTGGAGGATCCGTCCCCGCACCCGCGCCCGTCCCCGGTCCCCGCACCCGTCCCCGTTCCCGTCGCCGTCCCGGTCCGCTGCTCTAAAGCCGTGCGCGGACCTTTTCGAGGACAGCGACATCCGCTGGCGGGAATTTGGCTGGATCGAGCGAGGCCTTGTCCCACCATGCGAAGTCGGCCACGTCGAGCTTGCTCGGATTGGGTGATTCGGGGGTGCGTGACGCAAGGTAGAAGAGCAGGAGGACCGCTTTGTTCGCCGCCTCGTATCGGTAAAAAGCAACGTCGAGAATCTCGCCCACGACGACGTCGATGCCGAGTTCCTCCCGCAGCTCGCGCGCGACCGCGGCTTTCGGGTCTTCGCCTTCCTCGACCTTTCCGCCCGGAAATTCCCATGAACCCGCCAGATGGTCGCCCTTCTGACGCTGACTGACGAGGACCCGCCCGCCCTCGAAAATTACGCCCGCGGCTACCACGATCGTCAGCATGCTTACGATCGATGGTTCCTAGCGCAATTCCCTATGGGTTTGGGATATCGTGCGCGCATCATGCTCACCCCGACCACCTCGCGACCCGACCGCACGCGGAAGCTGCCTCCGTCTCTGCTCAAGATCGAAAAGCGCCGCGCTGCGAAGTGGCCGCCTGACGATGCCGATCTGCCGGACGCTCCAGCGGCGCCCTATGGTGGAGGTGGCGGCGGTGGATTCGATCCTGGGGACGGCAACTTCAAGAAAGGCGCGACGAAGCCTGCGCTGATCATCATTGGATTGCTGGTCGTCATTGGTGCCGTCGTGCTCGCCATCCTCGCGGCGAAAAACGAAGGCGAGAAGATGACGGTCGATCAGGTCGCGCAGGAGCGACGCAACATCGAGATGTTGCCGAAGGTCGAACAACTGCCGAAGTGGCGCGAGTGGGCCAAGCGCGACGACGTGCCCGCGCTTCAGCAAGACGCGTTCGCGAATTTGGCGTGGGCCAAAGACGATGAGGGCATGAAGGCGATCATCGAAAAGGGCCTCGGCTCGAACGACCATCGCGTTCGCGCTCAGGCCGCGACGGCGCTCTGGGAGTACAAGGAGAAAGCCGACAGCGCGAAGCCGAAGTTGCTCGAACTGCTCAAAGAGGCAGACAGCACCGACAAGCCGCAAATTTGCTGGGCGCTCGCGGTACTGAAGGAGCCGAGCGCGTTCGACGCCGTGCTCGCCGAATATCGCACGGGACACCTGTCGAGCATTCAGCGCCTCGACGGATCGCCCGCGTTCGATCCCGAAGTCATGTCTGGCATGGTCACGCTCGACAAACTCGCGACCTACGCAGGCGACGACAGCGAGAGTGTGCGGCAGCTCACGGCGACCGTGCTCTCGCGCACGGGAGATGCCAAGTGGACGGACGTGCTCATCAAGCTCGTCGTCGACAAAGATG
>JAYVXK010001132.1:0-3230 GCA_043785265.1 Myxococcales bacterium
ACCAAACAGCGCATACGCCACATGACCGCCGTCGAGCTGACCGACAGGCAAGAGGTTGATCATCGTCACGAGCATGCCTGCCCACGCGCCCATGCCGACGGGCGAAAGCAGCAGATCGTGGCCCTCTGGCACAGGAGGCGCGAAAAAATAGTCGAGGCCATGCACGGCGAGTGACGAGCCGAGTTGACTCAAGTCAGTGCGATCGAGAGAGATGATTTCAGAGTGACGAATGCCCCACGCATAGAGCGGAAACGCGAACACGAGTCCGCACAACGGGCCTGATGCTCCGATGTCCAAGAGCGCCGCGCGTGTGGCGATCTTCCCACGCATGCGGATCACCGCGCCCATGGTCCCAAAGCCCACGAGCGGCAACGGGATGAAGAACGGCAGCGACGCGTCGACCTTGTGGATGCGCGCGGCGATGTAATGACCGCTCTCGTGCGCCACCAAGATGCCGAGCAACGCGCCTGCGTATTGTAGCCCGTGAATCCAGGCCGATCCGGCGCTGAAGGGTTTTTCGTCCATCATCGTGCCGGTCACGATCACACTCGCGATCGTGCACACGAAGAGGATCACATTGCGACGAATCGACTCGGGGGCAACAACAGGCGTGGCGTCAGCGGAGTGCTCCCTTGAGGGCTGTTGCGAGTCGCTCGAGTCGGGGGGCGAGCTTGGCATCTAGAATTCCGAGGTCCGTGTGGAGGATGAGTGAGCCGCGCGCCAGGTCTGCGTTGACAACCACTGTCACGGAGATCTCCGGCGCGGCAATGGACGCAATGTGCGACAGGAGCGCGTCGGCGTCGAGGGGGTGCGCTTCGATGCGAGCGCGACGCGTGCCTTTGGCTTCGCTCAAGGCCTCCCGCGCCAAGGTGGCGACTTGACCCGGAGCGATCGCCAAACTGGCGCCGATCAGCCTCTCTGCGAGCACCACAGCCAGACCGACTGCGCGATCCAAGTCGCCGTCTGCGCGTGATTCTTCGCGGCTGCGCATCACCAAATAGGCGGCTGCAAGTTTGGCTTGTTCGCGTTCTTCGGCTTCGCGCGTGGCGACCGCGACCGCATCTGCGGCTTTCTGTTTGGCGAGCGTCAGCTCTGCCTCTGCTCGCGCGTGCGCCTCGCCGATGATGCGTGCAGCAGCAGCGACGGCTTCGACCTCTTGCCGCAAAATGCGGTCGCGCGTTTCAGGTTTCACACTCACGGGATGCGCACTCACGTTCGCGGCATGGCCCTCCGCGCGAAGGATCCGGCCTTTCACGAGCGCCATTTCGTCTCCAATCGCTCGATGTCGCGCGCGATGACGGAGAGTTCGCGCGCGAGCGCTTCGGCTTTTTTTTGCCGGTCTCCGCGCTCGAGTGTCGCGATGAGGTCTCGCGCACGCGCGGCGGACTCATCGCTCAGGCACGTGCGAGCGGTTGCCCAGTCCTCACCCAGCGCGACGCTCATCGCCACGAAACCAAGCTCCCACATGATTCTATGGATACGCGACTTGACGTCGGCTCGCACCTTCGCCAAAAAGCGCGCTCCCATGCCCGCCCAAAAGAGCGTCCTCCGTAAGAACTTCGAACGCGCGAAGAACGTGCAGCCCACCGGCATCACCGGCAAAGAGAAGCCAGTCGACATCATCGCGAACATGTTTCCCGCGTATGTCGGTCGCCAAGAGCGCACGGCGTTCGAGTTGATGCACAAAGTCTCGCGCGAGGACTATTGCACGTTCCTCACGTTTTCAGGGGCGATGACGCCTGCGGGCCTGCATCAATCGTGTTTGATTCCACTGATTGAGCGCGGCCTCGTCGATTGCATCACCACGACAGGCGCCAATCTGTATCACGACGCGCATCGCATCATTGGTCACCGCATTCGCGAAATCGAGCCGAACGCCGGCGACTTGCAATACCGACTCGCGCGCATCATTCGCATCTACGATCTGGGCTTTTGGGAAGAGACACTCCTCGAGACGGACAAACTCTTCAGCGCGATCCTCCGCAAGCCGGAGTTCCAAAAGAAGATGACGACGGTCGAGTTGCACTACTTGCTCGGCAAAAACATCTTCGAGATCGAGCAAGCACTCAAGGTGAAGTCGCCCTCGCTCTTGTCGACCGCATATCGCTTCGGAGTGCCTATTTTCGTGGGCGCCGTGCAAGACGGCTCGATTTTTTTGAACATCGTCAAGTTGAAGCGAATGCTCGGCAAGGAGTTCAAACTCGAGATCGACGTCAACGACGACGTGTTCGAGATGGGCGCCATTCAACACCACTGCTTTGGTCGACTCAAAAAGCCGATGGCGATTTGGATTTTGGGCGGAGGCGTGCCGAAGAACTACACCCTGCAAGGAGAGCCGCTGCTCGATCAAATCTTGAACGTGCCGACGCACGGGTTCGATGTGGACGTGCAGTTTTGCGTCGACCCAGTCGACAACGGCGCGCTGTCTTCGTGTCCCGCGGGCGAAGGTCACACGTGGGGTAAGGTCTCGGCAGAGAGCGTGCAGACCGGCAGTGTGTATGTGCACTGCGACGTGACCGCGGTGTTTCCGTGGCTGGTTTATGCCCTTCTCAGCGATCCGGCCATCCATCGCAAGCATCGTCGCCTCTATGACGTTCGCGACGAAGCAGTGAAGGCGCTGCAAAAAGAAGTCGACAAGCGACACCGCTCACTGGTCCCGACCATCGAGTACGACTTGCCCTCGACTGGCAAACGCAAACCAACCAAGAGCAAACGCAAACACTGAGCGAAGCAGAGCTCAGCTCGTCGCGAAGACGACCGTCGCGAGCAAGTCGAAGAGCGACAAGAGGTCTTCTTCGCGGTGGCCTTCGAACCACATGCCGACAGCCGTGCGATCCTCCGCGGGATGTTGCCAAGCGACCACTGCGTTGAGTTCGATCGGGTCCCAGAGAGTGGGTGCCATGAGCGAAAGCTTCACGCGATCACCTGCTGTGAGCGCCTTGCCGACGAGCAGTACGCGTGCGCCGCCGAGGCTGAGATCGGTCACGCGCGCGTCGAGCCGCCACCCAGCATGGACATGCGAAACCGTCGCGCCCAAAGAGACGGGTTTGCGCGCGAGGGCACGAAAACGCCTATTTTCACGCTGCGCCGTCACTTAATCCTCACGATGGATCGACGAAGTTATCACAACCGAAAACGCATCTCGGCGCGCGATTGGCTTTTTGCCCTAGCTATTGGCTAACATGGGCCAGCCATGAGTGACGACACGCGTAAGGACCCCCGCACGAAGT
>JAYVXK010001133.1:0-3228 GCA_043785265.1 Myxococcales bacterium
CTCGAACATGTGTGATCGCGAGGAGCGCGGCGAACACGCCTGCAACGACGAACGCTCCGCGCCAGCCAAACCCCAGCCACGAGAGCAGCGCGAGGAGCAAAGGAACGGCCAGGTCTCCCGCGTTCGCGGCCAGCGACAGGCGCGCCAGGATCTGCTCGCGCGCGCTTGGATTCGCTTCGACAAGGAGGCCTTCTGCCACCGCTAGTGCGCAGCCACTCGCAGGACCGTACACGGCGAGAGCAAGAAGAAGACTCCATGCGCTTGGGAAGGTCGCTGCCGCGATTGTGGACAGCGCGACGACCGCAAGCGAGACCGCCGAGAACCAACGCGCACTCACGCGCTCGCTCCACGCAAGCAGCGGCGTCTCGACAAAAAATGCGAGCGAATGAAACGCTACGATGATCGCCGCAGCGGCCGTCCCACCCGACACCCCAAAAAACTGCGCAATGTCCGGCGTACTCGCTGGCGCCACCCCCGACGCAAGTTCGTCAAGAAACGGCACCGCAACAAGCACAAAAACAACCCGCCGCGGAAAAACTCAAATTCGTTCTGTGAACTTCACCCCACCATGATGCCACACCCCCACCCGCTTTTCGACCCAACTTCCGCTCAGGATGACACTCTTGGCTCTCCTCACTCGGGGGCTCCTTCGCTGCGCTCAGGATGACACTCTTCTCTCTTCCAACCCCGCCAACCTGTGACGTAGACCCCAACCGGTGCCGGAGCGTGCGCCGCCCTTGATCGGGACCGATGGAATACCCACTCTTCCCAACCACCCAAAGCAGCCACATCCCCGCCCCCACCCAGCTCCATCGGGCACGAGCAAGGGTGGTGCTCGTCCGGCACCGTGCAACAACCTCCCCGTCGCAGGTGCCCCCAACTAAACCCCAGCTCCATCGGGCACCAGCAAGGGTGGTGCTCGTCCGGCACCGTGCGACAACCTCCCAGTCGCAGGTGCCCCAAACTAAACTAAGCTCCGCCAAGAAAAATGAAGATCACCCGGAGACAAACCCTCACCGGCGCCGCCCTGCTCACAGCGTGCCGCGCTCCAAACACACCGGCGGTACCCCCAAACCTCATCGCGCCGACGGTGACCACGATCGAGACCATCCTCGCTGCCGCCCTCGCAACCGCAAAAAAACTGGGCGCCAGTTACTGCGACGCGCGCGTCGTCAAACGCCGCTTCGAACACGTCGGCACGCGCGAAGATCACGTCACTGAGGTCGGCTACTCCGAAAGCTACGGACTCGGCGTACGTGTGCTCGTCGATGGAGCCTGGGGCTTCGCGGCAGAGCCTCGAGTCGAAGTTGGAGGTGCGACTCGCGCTGCAACTACGGCCGTCGCCATCGCTCGCGCGAATGCCGGGACGCGCACGCGCCCCATCGAACTCGCGGCAGTCGGCACGTATCGCGATCACTGGTCCACACCCATGAACGTGAATCCGTTCGATGTTCCTCTCGCCGACAAGGCGGACCTCCTGCGCGCGATCTGGGCCGAAGCACGCGGTGGGAAGGTTTCCTACTGCAACGGGTTTGCCCAGGCAGCGAGCGAAGACAAGACCTTCGCGTCGAGCGAGGGTTCGCTCATCACGCAGTCACTCATGCGAGTCGCCGCGGGCTACACACTGACTGCGCTCGATTCAAAAACGGGAGAGAGTGTCACGCGCGGTCATGAGTTGCCTCCGCGCCAAGCCGGATGGGAATACATCACGTCGTCCAGTCTGCGCGCGGACGCACGGAAGATGGCTGACGACGCAACCCAAAAACTGGTCGCGCCCAGTGTCGTCGCGGGCACCAAAGACCTCGTGCTCGCGCCGAGCAACTTGTGGCTCACCATCCACGAGTCGGTAGGACATCCGACGGAGCTCGATCGCGCGCTTGGCTTCGAAGCGAACTTCGCGGGTACTTCTTTTGCGACGACGGACAAACTGGGCAAGCTGTCTTATGCAGCTCCGCACGTCACTCTCTATGCGGACAAGACCACACCAGGAGGACTCGCGACTTGCGGCTACGACGACGACGGTGAACAGACGCAACGCTGGGACCTCGTCAAAGACGGGCGATTCGTTGGCTATCAGACGACGCGCGATCAAGCGGCGTGGATTGGTGAGAAGCGTTCACGTGGAACTTCCTATGCTCAGGACTACCGGTCGGTCGCGTTTCAACGCATGCCGAACGTGTCGCTCACACCGAGCGAGTCGCCACGATCACTGCAAGACATCATCGCAGCGACGGACGACGGAGTGCTCATCACGGGTGACGGTTCGTGGTCGATCGATCACCAGAGGTACAACTTCCAGTTTGGAGGTCAGATGTTTTACGCGATCAAGAGCGGCAAGATCACAGGCGCGCTTCGCGACGTGGCGTATCAAGCCAACACACTCGACTTCTGGCACGCGTGCGATCTCATCGGCGACAAGAGCACTTGGGAGTTGCACGGATCGATGGAGGACGGCAAAGGCGAGCCTTCGCAGAGCAATCCGGTGAGTCATGGGTGCCCGCCCGCGCGCTTTCGCAACATTCAAGTCCTGAACACGAAGGCGAGCAAGACTTCATGAGTACGCAGGAGATCGCGCAGCGACTCGTCGCGCAAGCGCTCGAGATCGACAAGGGCGTCGAGGTCATCGCGCGCGTGCGTGAGGGGCGTCGGCAAAACACGCGGTTTGCAGCGGGAGACATCACGACCAGCGGCGCGTCGGATGACGACCAAGTTTCTCTCACAGTCGCGGTCGGCAAGCGGCACGCAACCCTGGGCGCAAATCAAACCGACGACGCGTCCATGGCTGCGCTCGCCAAGCGCGCGGTCCAGATGGCCACGCTCGCACCAGAAGACGCCGAGTGGATGGCGGTACAAGGCAAGCAGTTGCTCATCGAAGTCAAAGGGGCATTCGACGAAAACACGATGCGACAGCCGCCCAGCGATCGCGCAGACGCGGCACGAACGGCGATGGATCTCGGAAGGAAGTCAGCGGCAAGCCCCGTGATTGTCGCCGGGTTTTACGAGTCGCACGGCAAGCACCACGCGCTCGCGACGAGCAACGGGATGGTCGCTTCGTTCTCCCAGAGCCAGGCGAGTCTGACCGTCACGGCGCGCACGCCAGATGGAACCGGCTCAGGATGGGCGGGCGCAGAAGAGGTCGCGGGGTCGAGCGTCAACGCTTCGGCTTTGTCGTCGATCGCGGTCGACAAGGCGGTTCGCTCGAAGTCGCCGCGCGCTCTCGATCCCGGC
>JAYVXK010001134.1:0-3223 GCA_043785265.1 Myxococcales bacterium
TCGCGGTCGTGCTCGTGCTCATCGTCGTGTTGCTGCTGCGTTCGTGCGACAAAGGCAACAACACGAACAGCCGCGATGGTAGCGCAGAGGCGCAGACACTCGCAGACGGCGCACCCATTCCAGACGGCGCGACTCTCCTGCCTGACGGCGCGCTCGTGATGGCAGACGCATGGAGCGACGCCTCGAACGATGGTGACGCAGACGCATCGGGGGACCCCTCTACGACAGACGCATCACTCGACGCATCACTCGATGGCGGAGACGGCGGCGACGCGCGCGCGAAAGACGGCGGTCGATTGCCAGACGGCGCAATTGCCGATGAGGACGACGAAGGCACGATCATCATCACGGGCGGTCCTGGCGGCGGCACGATCGTGGTCGGTCCGGACGGCAAACCGCGACCGCTTCCACATCGCACAGACTTCCACCCCGACGCCGTGCGATGGCGTGTCGCCGAGGGTCGCGAGCTGCTCCACACCGGCTCGCCGCCTGAAGGCAACGGCACTACCTTCAACGTCACACTCAAACGTCATGCATCGTTCGAGGGCGTTCGCACCGAGTGGCAAGACAAGTCCGGCAACTGGCACAGCTTCTAATGAGCAACTCAATCCAAACTCTCACGCAATGCATCGCCGACGCAGGCGCGGCGCTCGCGCTCGGCACTCCCGAGCAACGCGAAGCCAATCAGGCAGAAGCGCAGGCTCTCGCGGATCTCGCCGTTCGAGCCAAAAAACTGGCGCGCGCATGGGGTCGACCGCAAGCGCTTGGGTTGTTCGGTCCGTCGCAAGCGGGGAAATCTTTTCTCGTGGGCGCATTGCTCTCGCACGAGCTTGGGTCTCTCAAAGTCTTGTGCGGTGATCGCGAGCTCGATTTTCTCAAAGAGATCAATCCAGCCAAAGGCGTCGAGTCGACTGGCGTGGTGACGCGCTTTTCGACGACCAAGACATCGAGTTCGCTACCTGGTTTTCATTGCCAACTGCTCTCCCTCGAAGGCGTCCTCGAGTCAGTTGCGACCGGGTTTCTCGTCGAGTGCACCAGTCCATCGATCGATGCAGAGCGCGTCGACAAGTGTCTTCGAGACGCACGACTCGCGAGCGGACCTGCCGCGACATCGATCTGGCGCGACGCATGGGAAGGCGTTTGGCACAGCCTGATCAAGAAGTACCAAGACCGTCATGCCTACCTGAACGAGCTCAAGAAAATTGCGGCTCTCAAAGCGGACGTTTGGAAAAAGGACATCGGGTCGGTGGCCGGTTGGCGCATGATCTACTCGCTCTTGTGGGGCGGACCAGGCTACGCGCCAGATCTCGACAACGTCATGCGCGTGCTCTCAGACGGGCTCGAAGCGGTCCTCCACTCGGAGATCGCCATCGTGGGTGTCGAGCATGTTCGCGCGAGCACCGGCGCCGCGAGTGTCATCGATGCGTCGTGTCTCAACGCGCTGGGGACGGATCGCACGCAAGTTCGAATTCGTGTTGGAGATGGATCGCGCGAAGTGGCCATCGCTCCAGGTGTGCTGTCGGGACTGATTTCGGAGATCCGCTTGGAGCTCGCTCGTGCGCCAGGCTCGCTGCTCGATCGCGCGGATATCCTCGATTTCCCGGGCGGTCGTGCGCTCAAGGGCATCAACGGTTTTGGCAAAGACGAACTGTCGACCAATCGCATGGAGAACGCAGTCGAGGTCTACAAGCGTGGCAAACTCACTTTCTTGTTCGAGCAGTTTGCTCTCGAGCGCGAAATCACGAGTTTGCTTTTGTGTTCGCCTGGTCCGACCAAACCAGAGGCTGTGCAGCTTCAATCGCAGGTCGAGTCGTGGCTTCGAATTCGCTACGGCGCGTCCACGCCAACCGCGCGCGAAGAGCTCGACGCGCCGAGTCTGTTCGTTGCGCTCACCAAGTTCGACATGAGCCTCGGTGCACTGCGCAGCGACAATGCGCGCGATCGGTGGGACTCGCGCGTTCAAGAAGCGTGCGTCGACTTCTGGGCGCGCAGTCCTTCGAGTTGGATCAACAATTGGGGGACTCGTGACCAACCGTTCCAGAATTTTTTCTGGATTCGAAATCCCTACGCCGACCAAATGCGCACGCTCAAAACCGGCGAGCCTGACTACGAGGTCGTCAAAGCGGGGTACGTGCAGAGCCGCGCGGTGAAGCGTTACATCAAGAGCGCAGACGACAAGTGGGCGGCAGTCGAGGGCGAGGACGACGGCGGTTTGCCTCGCAGCGGCGTGCCTCTGTTGGCGGCGCAGCTTCGCGCCAAACTCGAAATCGACATCAAACAGCGAGAATTGGCCGCAGAAGCCAAAGCCATCAAGGCAGAACTCATCACCGTATTGCGAACGCTCTCGCCGTCGAAGGACGAAGCAGAAGAGCGCGCGCGTGTGACCGAAGCAGCAGAAGCCTTGGGCCAAGCAGTGCAACTCGAGATGGAGCGTCGATGTACGGGCGCAGTCTTTGGTGAGCTCATTCGACTCTTCGCGACCGACGAAGACAAAGTCGAAGACGAAGTGCAGCGCGCGTGGAACACCGTGGCGCCGATGTCGATCAAGACGAGCGACAAGGTCAAGAAGGTCATCGTGCAGGTACTCAAGTGGTGGGAGCGCGAAGCATCCGAGCGCGTGCGTGCGTCGAACGTGGGATTGCCACAAGCGTTGGTCGACCAACTGATTCGCGAGGTCACGACGTCTCGCCAACTGTTGCCAGTGATTGGCCAGAGCATTTACCCCTATTTTTCGCGGTCGAACGTGGACTGCGCTCTCATCGCGAGAATTCTTTTGGTCAAGTTGAGTGATGGCCTCGTCCATGTTGGCAAGATGCCCACGCGCGCCACGCCGAAGGTGCCCATCCGCCTTTCGTACTCGGAGAGCCCAGGCGGCAAGAACGACGTGGGCGATGCGATCGACTGGACCGACATGGACTTCGAAGCCGAAGAGGGCTCTCCGTTGAAGGGCGTCGAGATCATCTTCGCCGGTCGCCGCGCCTTCTCCACATGGAGAGAAGGCCTCGCCGAGTTCTACTTGAAGAACCGCGGGCAGAGTCCGCGCATGACCGAAGCGGACGCTCGCGGTCAACGCATGCTCGCCGTGCTGCGTGAAGTCGAGAGCGCCCCACAAGCTTGACTGCAATGCCCGAAGCCGCGCCCCAAGAAGAGCAAGAAGACGAAGGCCCGGAGTCCGACGAGCCGCTGCCTTCACGCGCCGAGGCTGAATCTCGCGGCGATGCGC
>JAYVXK010001135.1:0-3220 GCA_043785265.1 Myxococcales bacterium
TCGTGTGCGTCTGCAAGTTGGTTCCAAAGCCCACTGCGTAGACGTGCACGAGCCCAGTCGCACTGGGGATCACGGACGAAATCCACGGACCGGAGTCGAACAATGTCGCCGCGTGACTCGCGTCAGTGCTCTTGGTCCACTGGTTGTCTTGCCCGAAGAGCTCCATCGATTCGGCGCCGTCGAAACGCGTCAGCAAGCACTTGTCGGTGAGAAAGTGCGGTGGACTCGGGCAACCCCAGACATACAGATGGTCGGGGCGCGCGAGGACTGCGTCGCCGAGCGATAGGTCCGGGCCCCAATTCAACTGCGCGGGGACGACGATCTTTTTCTTGCCCGAGTCCCAGTGTGCAAAACCTCCTCCGAGTTCCGCGAGACCAAAACCTGCGTTCGGATCGAGCCTGAACAGTCGATAGAGGATGTGACTCGCGCCGCCGAAGCGATAGCCGCCGTCGATCTGAACGACCAGCGATGCATCAGGCTTCTCGAGAACAACGATGTCACCGACAGACGAAGCGTGCGCTGGACATCCGCCCGAGACCGAGGCTGGGGTTGCGTCGATGGCCCAGTTGTGCGCGTGCGTACCGTCCGCCATCGTGACGTCCTCTGCAATCCACAAGCAACGGCCGTCGTCAGTAGGGATGCGGACGAGGGGTCCTTCGAATGTGCGAAACGTGCCGTCGTGAAACGGAAGGCACACTCCCGTGGGCAGCGGTGCGCGCACGACCGAGGACACTGGGCAACTCCACGATCGCGAGGACGCGTCGCACAGTGCATCGACTGCTACGGGCGCGCCGCAGGGATCGTCTCCCACCGCAACGCAGGATGGCCGCATGTCTGGGCACGGAGTCACTTCCACGTTCACGCCCAGTGTGGAGCGACCTCCGCACGCGAGACCTCCACACGCGAGAGCAAGGAGGGCGAGTGACTTCTGCATGATGGCCCGCTCGTTCGCAATGCGCGTGCCGATGCTGATTTCGGGTGATTCCGAGCGATGGGTCGCGTTTGTGGGCGAATGGGCGTCTTCGTTTCGCCACAGCGTGATCGCAGTGCCACTCCGCGCCCGTCTCCGTCCCCGTCCGCCGTCCCCGTCCCCGTCCCCGTCCCCGTCCCCGCTCCCACTCCCGTCCCCGTCCCCGCGGCCGCTACTTCGCGAGCCGGCCGTGCAACATCTCCGCAAACGCGCGGCAGGCGTCCACGGTGGTGAAGATGCCGACGACCTTGTCATTTTGCATCACGATGGCGCACCCGAACTTGTGCTCTGCCATTTGACTGACGACCTCGTCGAGGGGCGACTCTGGCGTGACTGTGTACGGCGACTGGGTCATCGCCTCTTCGACGCGAACGACCTGAGGGTCTGCGTCCTTGAGGGTCTCGATCAAGTGAAGGTCGCCAGCCGAAACGATGCCGACGATCTTGCCACCGTGAAGTACGGGTAGGTGGCGAACCTGGTGCTGGCGCATCATGCGGTGGGCCTGCGCGATCGGTTGCTCGGCGCCGACGGTGTGCGGCGAGTAGGTCATGTACTTCTGGATTTGCGGGATTGGCTTCGTCATGTCGTGCTGTTGAGCATTGGACGTGCCATGCCGAACGACTGGGAATCGGGACGGAGCGCGAGCCCGCCCGCAATCGGTGCGTGTGCATGCGCAAAATCTGCCCAGCCAACCTTGACAGTGTTTACTGTCACAGTTATTGATGGTGCATTGATTGGTGGCGCCCACGTGGCGTTGAAGCGGCTTCGAGCCGCCCGGAGGGTCATTCCATGCAGCAGACAGTCGTCTCGAGCAGCAAGAATTTTCGCGTGTTCGGTGAAGAGATCGACCAAGTCAGGGCGCGGATCGCGGGCGAGATCGGCATGAGCGACCTCGTTCATGTCAGACGCTTGAACCGCTTCTCGCGCGCGATGGAGGTCGCGGGGCGTGTTCTCATCCACATCAGCTTCGGCCCCGTCACGTTCGCGTCGGGAGTTTTCTGCCTGTGGATTCACAAGCAATTGCAAGCGACGGAAATCGGCCACACCGCATTGCACGGGGTGTACGACAAGATCCCGGGCGCGGGTGCGTTCGCCTCTGAGCGCTTCAAGTGGGACGTGCCGATTGACGAGGAGTCGTGGAGGAAGGGACACAATGTTCGCCACCACGGCAACACCAATGTCGCCGGCCGCGACCCCGACATCCACTTCGGTCCCGCCCGACTCACCGAGCAGACACCGCATGCGCCTCGTCACCGGTGGCAACTTCCGTTCATGGTCGGCGTGCTCGCGCCAAACTTTGGCTTTCTCATGAACCTCCACTTCACGGGCCTGCACGACGTCTTTTTTGGCAACGGTCTCGACGACGGTGATCTCGACGTGTTGCCCGACCGCTCCAAGGCGAGTGTGCGTCTCGCGTGGAAGCGCGCGTTGCGAAAGTGGATCCCGTACTACCTATACAACTACGTCCTCTTTCCAGTGATCGCCGGACCGATGTTCTTCAAGGTGCTCTTGGGCAACTGGCTCGCCGAGACGATGCGAGACGTGTATTCGGCCGCGACCATCTACTGTGGTCACGTCGGTGAGGACGTCGCGAGTTGGCCCGCGGGCACGCGCACGCAGTCCAAAGGCGAGTGGTACGCGATGCAGGTGATGGCCACGAACAACTTCGAAGTGAGCCGACCGCTGTCGATATTGTGTGGCGGACTCGACCTCCAGATCGAACACCACTTGTTTCCGACCTTCCCACCCGAGCGCTTGCGACAGGTGGCGCCGGAGGTGCGCGCGATCTGCGAGAGGCACCAAGTGCCCTACAAAACAGCCTCGTGGGGCGCGACGCTCAAGAAGGCGCTCGCGTGGGTTGGCAAGCTGTCGTCGCCGACTGAAGTGATCCGGTCGATGGCATGATAGACGTTGTCGACGTGACGACTGCGGACCAAAAGGACAACGCTGGCGAGCTCACGATCGACGAGCTGGCGGCGATCACCCAAGTGCCGAGCCGCACCATCCGGTTCTACCAAGCGCGCGGCGCGCTGATGTCGCCCATCATTCACGGCCGCGTCGCGCACTATGGGGACGTGCACAAGAAGAGACTGGAGCTGATTGCGCAACTCCAGGATCGAGGCCTGCGCATCGATGCCATTCGCGACCTGTGCGCAGGAATCGATCGTGGGGATGTCGACCTCGGCGAGTGGCTGGGCATCGAGACGGAGCTCGCGGCGTCCTGGGCCAACGATCAGAGCCGCACACTCA
>JAYVXK010001136.1:0-3218 GCA_043785265.1 Myxococcales bacterium
GTTTTTGCAAGCCGATGCCGAGCTTCTCGACGTCGACCTTGGTCTTGGGTTCGATCGCGATCGAGATGACCGGCTCGGGGAAGATCATCTTCTCGAGGATGATCGGTTTGTCTTCGTCGCAGAGCGTGTCGCCCGTGCGCGTGTCTTTGAGTCCGACTGCCGCGTAGATGTTGCCCGAGTCAGCCTCGGTGAGCTCTTCGCGCTTGTTCGCGTGCATGCGCAAAATACGGCCGATTCGCTCGCGCTTGCCGCGCGTGGAGTTGCTGACCATCGTGCCGCTCGTGAGCGTGCCCGAGTAAACACGGAAGAAGGTGAGATTGCCGTGCGGGTCGTTGATGATCTTGAACGCGTAACCAGCGAACGGCTGTTTGTCGTCTGCGCTGCGCTCTTCTTCTTTGTCGTTGTCGGGGTTGATGCCCTTGACCGGCGGGATGTCGAGCGGCGACGGCAAGTAATTGACGACCGCGTCGAGCATCAATTGGACGCCCTTGTTCTTGAAAGCCGACCCGCAGATGACTGGGAAGAACTTGAAGCTGCAGCACCCCTTGCGGAGCGCCGCGACGATCTCGAGCTCGCTGACCTGGTCGGTCTTCCCATCGAGGAACTTCGCCATGATGGCGTCGTCCATGTCGGCGCAGGCTTCGATCATCTTCTCGCGGAGGGAGACGCACTTGGCCTTGATGTCGGCGGGGATCTCTACCCAGGAGTACTTCTGACCTTTGGACTCCTCGTCGAAGATCGCAGCCTTCATCTTGATGAGATCGACGACGCCGCGATGTTGGTCTTCTTCGCCAACAGGATATTGGATCGCAACGGGGGTGACGCCGAGGCGCTCGCGAATCGAGTTCACATTCATCTCGAAGTCGGCGCCGGTCTTGTCCATCTTGTTGACGAACACGATGCGCGGAACCCTGAATTTATCGGCCTGCCGCCACACGGTCTCGGTTTGCGGCTCTACGCCGTTGCCGCCGTCGAGCACGGCCACTGCGCCGTCGAGAACACGCAAGCTGCGTTCGACTTCGATGGTGAAGTCGACGTGACCAGGAGTGTCGATGATGTTGATCCGGTGGCGAACACCTGCATGCGGCCCCTCCAAGGGCTCCCAAAAGCAGTTCGTCGCAGCGCTCGTGATGGTGATGCCGCGCTCTTGCTCTTGAACCATGTAGTCCATGGTGGCGGCGCCTTCGTGGACTTCACCGATCTTGTAGTTGACTCCCGTGTAATACAAAACGCGCTCGGTCGTCGTCGTCTTGCCCGCGTCGATGTGGGCCATGATGCCGATGTTACGAGTTCGTTCTAGGGAGTATTCGCGAGCCACGATGTTGTTCTCTTGAGTGTGATTGGGAAGGTCGGTTGATTGGGAAGGTCTGACGGTAGATGCACGAAACCCTCTCTGGCCCAGTTTTCTCTTTTTCGAGAAACTGCCGCGCTTGGCGCGGTTGTCCAGAGAGGGTGTCGGGGCACTACTCAGTTTTGGAGTGACCCGATCCTTATGTCGTTTGAATCATTGTCTCGTGGTGATCCTGGAGTCCTTGGGAGTTAGACAGCGAGCAGAAGCTCACCAGCGGTAGTGAGCAAAAGCTTTGTTGGCTTCTGCCATCTTGTGCGTGTCGTCTTTCTTTTTGACCGCGTTGCCACGGCCGTCGGCCGCGTCTTTGAACTCGGCTGCGAGGCGCTCGCGCATCGTCTTTTCGCCGCGGTCGCGGGCGTAGGTCACGATCCAGCGCATGGCCAAAGCAATGCGGCGCTCGGGACGAACTTCGACCGGGACTTGGTAGGTCGCACCGCCAACGCGGCGGCTTTTGACTTCGAGCTTGGGCTTGACGTTGTCGAGCGCTTTGCGAAAGACCTCGATCGGGTCTTCCTTGTGGCGCTCTTGGATGACGTCGAATGCGCCATAAAGGATGCCCTCTGCGGTGGCTTTTTTGCCGCCCAGCATGAGAGTGTTGGTGAACTTGGATACAAGCTTATCCTTGTACTTGGGATCCGGAATGATTCGGCGCTTGGGGACTTCTCTGCGGCGGGGCATAGCTTTTCGTTCCTACTAACTCAGGTTTTCGGCCGCTTGACGCCGTACTTGGAGCGCTTGCGGTTGCGATTCACTTTGTTGGTCGACGAGGGGCCAATGGCGCCCGATGCGTCGAGAGTGCCGCGGACGACGTGATAACGCACGCCCGGCAGGTCCTTCACGCGACCGCCGCGGATGAGCACGACTGAGTGCTCTTGAAGATTATGGCCTTCACCGGGAATGTAGGAAGTGACTTCCATTCCGTTGGTGAGGCGAACGCGACACACCTTGCGAAGAGCCGAGTTCGGCTTCTTGGGGGTGGTCGTGTAGACGCGGACGCACACGCCGCGCTTTTGCGGACATGCCTTGAGCGCGGGCGACGCCGTCTTGTAACGGGCAGCCTGGCGACCTTGATTGACGAGCTGGTTGATAGTCGGCATTTCGTTCTTGGTGGCTATTTCTTGCTGGTTTCGCGGGGCAGACGCAGACGCGCCTCCCCGGCAGAAACGGGGAGGCGCACTCTACTTACGACGAGCCGACTGTCAAGCGTCCGTTGGGCTTTTGTGCCGAATCGCGCGCCTCGATCGCCAATGGCTCACTGAGGTTTGATGTAGACAGCGGCCTTCACTGCACCGCTGCCACTTTGGACCTTCTCCTGGAACTTGTACATCTGAGGAGTGGTCGTGCACGTGCCGGCGACCGCGAGGTTGTTGTCGTTGTGACTCTCCGTCACGCGCTTCTGATTCTGATCCCAGATGTAGACCTGGAGGCGCTTGACCTTGCCGGGTTCGCCGACGCCGATCATCCAGAAGCATGTTTTTGCGGGGATCGCGACGCTCCACTCGCTCTTGTCGCCCACACCCGTGAAGTAGTCCCCTGCCCGTGTCGCTCCTGGCGCAGCGGCTGCTGCTTGTTGATCCACGAGCGGTGTCAGGTCGACGGTGACCGGTGCTGCAGCAACGACGACTGGCGCGGGAGCGACAGAATAGACGCCAAACGCCATGTAGCCTTTGCCTTTGCCGCTCTTGCCTTGCATCCGATAGGGGCCGGATTCGGTGGGGCAATACTTCAAGAGAACCGTCGGTCCTGCTGCGCGCTCGCTGTCGACGCGCGAGTGATTCGGGTCCCACAGGTACAACGAGAGCTTGTCGACGCCTTCGCTGCCAACGCCGCTGATCCAATAACAGTGGCTGTTTTCGAGGTGAACGAG
>JAYVXK010001137.1:0-3216 GCA_043785265.1 Myxococcales bacterium
GCCGTCGACAGCACCGACCACGCGCCAGATGGTGGGGTCGTTTGGACTCGTGCGGCCGCGGTACATCACGCCGACGTATTCACTGCCGAGCGCGCGGACAGGCGGGATCATCTGCTCGCCGTGATCGCAATAGACGACGTTTTGCGGAATGTTCATGCACGGATTGCCGGCCATCAATCCGATGGGCTTGGTGGATTGCAGAATGCTGCCGACCAAGTCTGCGTTTTGGACGAACTGCGCTTGCTCGCCCTTCTTGAGCGTGAACTTCACGGGTGAGTTGGCGCTGCCGCTGGGCAACCCATTGCCGCCAGCGAGGGCGACAGACGGCAGTAGAGTGACCTGGGTATTGTCCTCAGCGGCGATCACATTGATCGAGGGACTGCCTGCCGTGGGCGGCGATGCGGTGTTGGCGATGTAGTTGGTGTCCCAAGCGCTGACCGGCAAAAGCAAAGATGCACCAGTGACTGCCGCGTTTCCGCCGCCGTAAGGGTTCATCTCATAGGCAACGATGGGGACGTCGGTCGTGATGTGGAACGAATGCCCGATTCCCGTGCCTTGCAGCATCGCTTGCGTATCCATCGCGGACGGCGCTGGACACTGCGGGTTCGCGCCTTGCGTGCCGCCGAGAAACAAGATCGCGACTTGGCCTGGCGCCAAACCTGCTGCCGAATTGAACGGTTGATAGGTCAACGATTGCCCGAACCCTTGGGGGATGCGCGTGAAGTTCTGCACTGGCAAGGACTTCCCGTTGAAGTCGACATTGATGTGCACGGGGGTGTTCCACGTGTTCGCGACGAACGCGACGAAGCACACGCTTGGGCCATCGTATTGGTCCATTTGGGTGGCGTAATACTCACAGCCGATGGACTGCTTGTTGTTGACCGCCGCCTGACACGCGTTGGTGCAGGTGAGCGACGACACATCGCAGCCGTTCGTTCCGGTGCAGGTCTGCGTGACGTTGCCGTTGCAGTCGGTCACGTTGTGCAGGTCGCTCGAGCATTTTCCTGCGCAACCGCTCGCTTCAGCGCCCCCATCGAAGCCCGGCAAAATAGGCTGTTCGTCGTTGCCCGCTGCATCGGACGCGTCGTCCGTTCCGGCGTCATCGCAGAACACACTGCCTCCGCCGCATGTCCCGCCATTCGATGAGCATCCAGAGGCACCACTCGCAACGAAAGCGACCAACGCACTGAGCGCGAGTCCGATTCCGATGATTGACAAGCGGTGTTGCAACGTTTTCGGCAGCATGGGGCCTCCCAACAAGAAAGTGGCTTGAATTTTACACCAAGTTCTCGTCGCACGCTTGGGCAATCGGCGAAGGGTGGCCCCACGCTCTCGCGTTTCGGTCAATCGCTGGCAGCCAGAGTCGATATGATGACGTGCGTGGGAACACGCTGGGATCGTTCATCGACCGTCTTCATCGAGGAGTGGCTACCTCGCCTCTCTCCTTATCAACTCGACTTGTCGCGCGAACTCGGACTGCGCGATGGCGAGCGCATCCTCGTCCCGGCTGCCGGCCCCGACGTACTCGCGTTTGCAAGAGCCGTTGCGCCGAAAGGAACCGTGCGCGCCACCGAGACGCGATCGGGTTCGCGGAGCGCATGCACCAAACGACTACAAGAAGCTGGTTTCAGCGAACTCGCGACTGTCGTCGATGCACCGCCGACCGACACTGTGGGAGCGCCGTTCGATGTCATCCTGTGCGCGTTCGGGTTGCGCGAGGTCGTCGATCACCGCGCTGCGCTGGTTGCGTGGCGCGATGCCCTGACGCCAAAAGGCAAAGTCGGTTTGTTGATTGGCGGTCCTGCGGATCCCGATGACCCGCGGCAGTGGTTCGCGCGCGCGGCTCGTGAAGTCGATCCTTCGCTGGACTTCACCACCGAGCGACTCGACACAGAGCGCGGGGCGCTGTCATTTCTCATGGAGAGCGCTGGACTCGCGCTCGTCAGACACACGGTCGTTTCCCATACGATCACTTTTCATTCGACCGAAGAGTTCGTGCGTGCGCTCTGCGCCGCGAGTGAGTGGCGCGACACACACGCGAAGCTTGGACCCGCCGTTGCTGCACGCATCACAGCTCGCGTCTGTGAGCGTGCGGGCGGTCCCGACAAGCCGATCGTCTGGAACCCGGCGGCGACCATCGCGATCTCCGGATTGCCGGGGGCGGAAATCGAACTACCTCACCGACCAAGCGTCCGCATTCCCGCCGTGAAAGGTGCCTGAGTGAGCAAAATCGATTGGAACGCGGAGCTCGTGAAGGACGCAAAAAGCGCAGCGGCGATGCTGTCGCGAGATCACGATGAGGCGACGCTCGCGCATGACGTCATGCAGGACGTGACATCCCGCGGGCATCTGGCGGGGCAAACGTGGATGGCGGAGCGCGACACTCATTTTCGCGCGGTGCCTGTGTGCGCAGAAGGTTGCTCGTTTTGTTGTCATCAGGCGGTGATGGGGACCACACCCGAGATCGTGGCCATCGCCGACTATCTCCGCGAGTCGCTGGATGCGGCTGCGCTCGAAACCTTGCGGAAGCGGCTCGTTTCCGTCGCCACGCGCACGCGCGAACTGACCCATCGACAATGGTATGCGCAGCACGAACCGTGTCCGCTCCTCGACGTCAAAGCAGGTGCGTGCACGGTGCACGAGGCACGTCCTTCGATGTGTCGCGGCGCAAACTCTCTCGACGTGCGCGCATGCATGGATGCATTCGATGCCGGCAATCTCGATGGGCAAATCCCAAAGAGCGCCTATCAAGAAGCCGCGATGCAATCGGCGTGGTTGGGGTCGATGGCCGCACTCGCAGAGTCGGGTTTGGATGCAGAGGCGTACGACGTCACGCAAGCGCTCGCGATTGCTCTTTCCGACGAAGACGTGGCGCTCGCGTGGGCGAGAGGCGAAAAACCTCTGATGGCCGCTCGCGTCCCACGCACCATCGAGCGCAGCCGTGGATACTCGGCGCTCTACGATCCCGCGCGGCTGGTGCTCCGCAAAAACGCGGCGTGTGCGACCACACCTGATGGCGAAGCCGCCGTGAGCCCAAACGCGGCGCGAAATAGAGCCCGAAACAAGCGCAAAAAGCAGAAGAAGTAGACGCACGCATCGCGCCTTTTCCCCCGGCGGGAAATGCGCTACATCGCTGCGTCCTATTGCATTGCCGCACTTGCGGCGGAGGAGTGTTGGTCCATGTCGCGTTATCGTTTCACGTCCGAGTCCGTCACC
>JAYVXK010001138.1:0-10379 GCA_043785265.1 Myxococcales bacterium
CGGTTCACGATCCGCGGGGTGAGAAAGATGACGAGCTCGTTCCGCGAATCGCTGGCGCGACGACGCTGGAAGAGCACGCCGAGAATCGGGATGTCGCCGAAGAAGGGAACCTGGTCGAGGTTGCGGCCGGTGTTCCGGGTGAAGATTCCGCCGATGACCGCGGTGTGTCCGTCCATCACGAGGAGATCGGTCTCGGCTTCGCGCTTGAGGATCGTGGGATCGCCGCGGGCGCTGGTCTGGTTGAAGTCGGGTTCGTCTCGGTTGATCTTCACGTGCATCGCGACCGAACCATCTGCCGTGACGTGAGGCTTGACCAACAACTGAAGCTTGGCTTCTTGGAACGTCGTCTGCACACCCTGAGCGCTGACCTGTGAAAACGGGATCAACGTGCCTTGGTTGATGCGCGCTTCGCGGTTGTCGAGTGTGAGAATGCGCGGCGAGCTGACGATGCGAAGCATGCCGCTCGACTCAGCAGCCGAGAGGCGAACGCCGAGGTTGATGTTGTTGTCCGCGGAGCCAAAGGTCAGGCCCAAGGCACCGCCCGCCCCGGTACCAACAGCCGCAGGCAAGTTGACTGCGAAGTTGGGGTTGGCCACTTGCCGCGTGAACGGAGACAAACCGGCCGTGGGAGATTGAGCGTCGTAGTTACCGCCCGTGATGCCGACCTTCGAAGGGAACGCGATGCCGGTGGGATTTCCAGTGGCTTCGCTGAAGGTCGTGTCGCCGCCCCACTGAATGCCGACGTCGCGGAGATACTTGCTCGTGGCTTCGACGATGCGAGCCTCGATCAACACTTGAGGAGTCTGCGTGTCGAGTGAGCGAACGAGCTCTTCGACGTGGTTGAGATTGTTGGTCACGTCACGCGCGATGAGCACATTGGTGCGCTCGTCGACCGCGATCGATCCACGCGAAGAAAGCAGGTCCTTTGCGCGCGCCTGGAGTTCTTCGGCAGACGCATAGCTCACAGGAATGAGTCGTGTCTCGAGCGGGGCGAGATCGAGTATTTGCTTCTGCCGCGCGATCTCGAGTTCGCGTTCTTTCTGCAGGACAGCGAGAGGCGCGACGCGAATCAAGTTGCCCTGTCGCACCATGCCGAGACTCTTTGCTTGGAGCACGACGTCGAGCGCCTGATCCCAAGGCACGTTGCGCATACGAATCGTGATGTTTCCCGTGACGTCGTCAGCAGTGACGATGTTCACGCGACCCACGTCGGCGAGCAGTCGCAAGATGTTGTGGATGTCAGCGTCTTTGAGATCGAGATCGATGCGTCGACCGTTGTAGCGACCCGCTGCCTGCATGGGCGTGCTGCTCATGAAGCCGGCTTCGCTGCCGCCGGTCGCGTGCTCGCTGGTTCCGTCGCTGTCGTGAATCGACGTGTCGACTCGAGCGACGCTCGGCATGTCGTCTTCGCGCGCGACCGTGACCGTGTGCCGGACGGCCGTGGAGGATCCTTTGGTGATCGGAGACGCTGTCGTGTTGGTCTTGGGGACGTCGAACGACCAGACAATCTTGCCGTCTTCGATCGTGACCTCTCCTTGAGTGTCGCCAACGCGGTCAATCTCTACAATCGCGCTTCCCTGCACGACGTCCGTGTACGTACTGACCGTGCGCAAGAAGCCGTTGTATGCGCTGACATCGAGCGTTCGCAGCAGAGTGTCGGCTACTCGGGTCGATCGCATTTCGAGGCGTATTTTCCCTTGTGCCGTCGTGGTCAACGAATACGAGGGAATGTCACTCAGTGACACGACGACCCGATCACGTCCATTGGGCACGCGCTCGAACTTGACCTCTTTGAGTTCGGGTTTCGCTGTGGTCGTCGTTGTCGCTGCCGTGGGAGCGATCACGGGCGGTGCGCTGGTCTGCGTGAGCGTGACGCGAAGTGTGTTGCCGTCTGCGTGCACGCGATAGATCGCGTCTTTGCCTAGGTTGATGGTGACCCGCGTCATCATCCCCGCATCGGTCTTGAAGGCCTGCGTCTGCACGCCAAGAGCGAGTCCTTGTGTCTCGGTGAGAGCCTCAGGAGCGCCCACGACATCCGCATCGCTCAAGTCGATGAGGAGGCGCTTGCCACCCGCTTCGGATCGCACGAGATACGCAGGCGCCTCAGTCCCGACGATTTCGATGTCGGTGGACCCTGGCACACCTTCGGTTGGGTGCATCTTCACGTCGCGCACGTGATTGGGGACCGCCCCGGCGCGCGCGGTTTGGGCTAAAAACAGCACGCTGAGAGATCCCAGCAAGGCGACGAGACGCGTGGTTCGGCCGCAGTTCGACATGGTTTCCTCGCACTCGTAGCGAAAATCCGTCGTGCGCATGGTCGCGCCAAACAGGCAGCTAAGAGAGCAATCGAAACGCTACTTCCTTAGATCGGTAACAGCCCAATTTCTGGCTTTGTGTTTTTGGCATGGGGCAGTGCGGGGGACACTTCGATAAGTGCCCGAGAGGTCTCAGCGTCGAACGCCGACCGGCGCGTAGAGCGAGACGCCTCGCACGTTTTCGTCGACTTCGAGAGGGCGTTTGAGCGAGGGCATCGCGCGTTGGTCGCAATCCATTCGTTCGCAGAGACGACACGTCACTCCGACAGGAACACAGATGTCTGGGTTTTGGAGATCAACGCCGTCGGAGTAGACGAGTTCGCGGGCATGTTCGACGCGGCATCCGAGGCCAATGGCCATGACGGGTTGCTGCGCGTGATATCCGCCGGAGTCCTTTTGGATCGAGCGCGCGATGCAAAAATAGGCGTCTCCGTCGAGCATTCGAGACACTTGAATGCGAATCATGCCGGGCGTTAAAAACGCGGCGAAGATGTTCCAGCGTGGACATGCACCGCTGAAGCGGGCGACGCGGATGCCCGAGGCACTGAACCGCTTGGAGATGTTGCCGGCAACATCGATGCGAATCATGTGGAAGGGCACACCCTCTGCACCGGGACGTCGAAGCGTCGTGACGCGATGGCAGACTTGCTCGAAGCCGACTCGAAAGCGGCGCCCCATCACATCCATGTCGTAGCGTTCCTCGCGTGCGGCTTCGAGGAAGGGGCCGTACGGCATGACCACTGCTCCCGCGAAGTAGTTCGCATACGCGACGCGAGCGAGGCGCTTCGACGGGTCGGTCGTCAGGTAAGGGTCACTCGACAAATCATCGAGTCGAGCGTGTTGGGTGAGCAGTCCGATCTGATAGGCAAGTTGAAATGTGCGACTGCGTGTTGGCAACAACTCGGAGAGAGTCAGAACCTTCTTGTGAGCGTCATACCTTCGCAATGTGCCGCGTTCGGCGCCAGATCGCGCGATGATGACACGCACGCCGTGCTCGCGTTCCAGCCAACGATTGAGTCCTTGATAGAGATCGTCGACCTGCAACTTGGCTTTCTTGATCAGCTCTTCTGCACCAGACTCCAGCTCAGGAAAGTGATTGTTGTGCCTCTGAATGAGATCACTGACCTCTTCGCTGGGCAGGTGTGACCGATCCACGCCTGACAATTCTTCGCCCTCGGTGAGGCGCGAACCGAGATCGTCCGCAGTGGCCCGCGCGGCTTGGTACGCCTTGTACAAGGAGAGCACCGCGCGTGAAGCAGAGGGACTCGCGGTGGTCATCTCTCGCACGTCGACTGTCGTGAGCCCGGACTCCTCGAACAAAGGATCGGCAAACGCCTCCAGCAGGTCTGCTCCAAGACGAGAGTCTTCGTCGCTCGCGAAGGATTGCAGCTCCACGTTGAAGAGCTGGGCCAAGCGAATGAGCAGAGGCGCCGGGAGTGGTCGCTTGTTGTTTTCGATGAGGTTCAGGTAGCTCGCGGAGATGCCAAGCTTGGTGGCGAGGTCGACCTGACTCATGGCTTCGCGCCGACGCAGACCACGAACTTTTGCGCCTAGTCGCGGGGCTTCCTTCTCCATGACGCAAGACTACTCTCGTCTTGACTGTTGACAAGCATTGACACTGTGACACGTTTTCTATGACCAATCTTTGACAGCATATTCACCTATCACAAGGCCATTTCGTTGACGGAATGAGATGGGACGCGCAGATTCACAACAGTTGCAACGCAGCGCGCTAAGAGGTCCATGTCACTCCTGCAAATTCCGTCTGGTGTCACTCTCGAAACGGTTCTTCGCGACGGCGACGAAGTCGTCGTGACGAGCGATGCACTGACGTTCCTGGCAGACCTCCACCGCACCTTCGAGGCGACGCGTCGTGAGCTGCTCGCGCGCCGCATCCACTGCCAGCGAGAGCGAGACGCAGGTCGCGAGACGTTCGATTTTCTCTCCGAGACCGCTCATGTGCGGACGGGCGAGTGGACCTGCGCACCCATCCCTGACGAGCTCCGCGATCGCCGCGTCGAGATCACGGGACCCGTCGATCGCAAGATGGTGATCAACGCGCTCAACTCTGGCGCGCGCGTCTACATGGCAGACTTCGAGGACTCGACCACTCCAACGTGGCGCAATCTCTTGGATGGTCAAATCAACCTAAGAGACGCCGTTTCCAAGACCATCTCCCTCCAGACGGCTGGCAAATCGTATTCACTGGCGCCCAAGGTCGCGACTCTCTTCGTGCGACCTCGGGGTTGGCACTTGACCGAGGCGCATGTGCGAGTCGATGGCGAGCGCATGAGTGGTTCGCTGTTCGATTTTGGCCTGTTTGTGTTTCACAACGCCAAGGAGCAACTCAGCCGCAATACGGCGCCGTACTTCTACCTGCCGAAACTCGAGAGTCATCTCGAAGCGCGGCTGTGGAACGGCGTCTTCTTGCACACCGAGCGCACACTCGGACTTCCACTCGGGACCATCAAGGCGACCGTGTTGATCGAGACACTGCCAGCGGCGTTCGAGATGAACGAGATCCTCTGGGAGTTGCGTGAGCACTCCGCGGGACTCAATTGCGGTCGATGGGACTACATCTTCAGTACGATCAAAAAACGCGCGAACGATCCCGCGAGCGTGATGCCCGATCGGGTTCAAATCACGATGGATAAGGGGTTTCTGCGCGCGTACTCCGAGCTCTTGATCAAGACGTGTCATCGGCGCGGCGTGCACGCGATGGGCGGCATGGCGGCGCAGATACCCATCAAAGACGACGCGGCCAAAAACGATTCTGCTCTCGCCAAAGTGCGCGCAGACAAAGAGCGCGAGGCCAAGGCGGGTCACGACGGGACGTGGGTCGCGCACCCTGGTCTCGTCCCCGTCGCCATGGAGGTCTTCAACTCGCTCATGCCGGGCGACAATCAGATTGCCAACTTGCGCAGCGATGTGCGCGTGAGCGCGGACGATCTGCTTGCGATTCCGGAAGGGAGCCGCACCGAAGACGGCTTGCGCCACAACATCAAAGTAGGCGTTCAATATCTCGAAGCGTGGCTACGCGGACAAGGATGCGTCCCTCTTGCCCATCTGATGGAAGACGCCGCAACGGCTGAAATCAGCCGCGCACAGATATGGCAGTGGCTGCATAACTCGACTGTCGTCGGCGGCGCACCGCTCACACGCGAGCGGTATTTGCGCGTGAGCGAGCAAGAGATCGCGGCCCTCGGAGCCGATCGTTTTGCTGCCGCTCGCGCGCTGTTCGACCAGATGTGCGTCGCCCCGGAGTTCGCCGATTTTCTCACCGTCCCTGCGTATGAACAAGTCCTGAACATGGAGACATCACGATGAGCGCTGCAACCCAAATCTCTTCGCGCACGCAACACACCGACGACGTGTCGCGCAACCAGCGGCGCTTCGCTGGCATCCTGCGGCCTTACTCGCAGGCGGATGTCTCGCGACTGCGCGGCTCGTTCAAGATCGAACACACCATCGCCAAGTTGGGTGCTGCGCGCCTCTGGGAGTTGCTCCATAGCGAACCGTATGTCGCCGCGCTCGGTGCGATGACTGGCGGTCAAGCCGTGCAACAAGTTCGCGCGGGACTCAAAGCGATCTACTTGTCGGGTTGGCAGGTCGCGGCAGACGCCAACTCTGCGGGCAAAATGTATCCCGATCAGAGCCTGTATCCCGTCGACAGCGTGCCGAATGTCGTTCGACGCATCAATCAGTCCCTGCTTCGTGCAGACCAAATCGATCACTCGGAAGGCAAGCGCGACCGACACTGGCTCGCCCCCATCATCGCAGACGCAGAGGCTGGTTTTGGCGGTCCGCTCAATGCCTTCGAGTTGATGAAGAGCATGATCGAATCGGGCGCGGCAGGTGTTCACTTCGAAGACCAACTCGCCAGCGAGAAGAAGTGTGGGCACATGGGCGGCAAAGTATTGGTGCCGACGAGTCAATTCATTCGCACGCTGGTGGCAGCGCGACTCGCTGCAGATGTCATGGATGTGTCGACTTTGGTCATCGCGCGCACGGACGCAGACAGCGCAAAACTCGTCACCAGCGACGTGGACGAACGCGACCGTCCTTTCATCACGTCGAGCGAACGCACTCCAGAGGGTTTCTACAAAATGAAGAGCGGCATCGAGACCGCCATCGCGCGCGGCTTGGCCTATGCGCCTTACGCCGACATGATTTGGTGCGAGACGTCAACGCCAGACATGTCGCAAGCGCGCATCTTCGCAGAGGCCATCCATGCCAAGTATCCAGGCAAGCTGTTGGCATACAACTGCTCGCCCAGCTTCAATTGGAAGAAGAACTTGGATGACTCGGCGATTGCCAAGTTTCAAAACGAACTAGGGAAGATGGGATACAAGTTTCAGTTCGTGACCCTCGCGGGCTTCCACGCCCTCAACTTTGGGATGTACGAATTGGCCCGTAAATACAGGGACGGCGGCATGTCTGCGTACAGCGAGCTGCAACAGGCAGAGTTCTCCGCGGAGAAAGACGGCTACACGGCGACTCGGCATCAGCGCGAAGTGGGCACTGGCTACTTCGATGAGGTCGCCGAGGTGATCAGCGGCGGCAAGGCGTCGACCTTGGCACTCGAGGAGTCGACTGAGGCCGCTCAATTCTAAGCCTTAGAGCAGCCGGCGCGCCTTGACCTCCAAGTATCGCTTCACGAGAGCGGGCGTCACATCCTTGGGGTTAGCGTCCAACACCAGGACACCACCCTTCTTGAGACTCCTGATGAGTGAGTCGCGCCACGCGAGAGTCTCAGCGGCAGCCGCTCGGATGTAGAGATCTTCGGCTCCTTGAGCGGGCGCGGTCGCGAGCGCTTCTACGTCTGTGTCGCGCATGAGCACGCACAGCGGCAAGTGCCGCGGCAACAGACCGCGCAGAGACGATGCGAGTTCTTTCGCGCTGCGTGGATCCAAGAGATTGGTAAAGAGGATGAACAAGGACCGCGCGCGGACCTGCGATGCCAGAAAAGTCGTCGCTGCGCGATAATCCGTCGCAGCCACGGTGGCTTCCAGATCGTATGCAGCGCGGGTCAGTTTGCGGGCGCCGGTTCGACCGCCTGTCGGCATCAAGAATTTTCGCGGAGCGTCGTCGAACACCAAAAGGCCTGCTTTGTCGCCTCCGCGTAGGGCCACGTCTGCCGCGAGCAACGCGGCGTTGAGCGCGTGGTCCACATTGCCGAGGCCCTCACTCTCACCGCGCATGCCGCGGCCGGTGTCGATCGCGAACACGACGTTCTGGTTGCTCTCTGCCTGAAACTGCCGAATCGTCGGATCGTCCCGACGGGCAGATGCGCGCCAGTCGATGTGTCTGACTTCGTCGCCGACTTGGTAGGGCCGCAGGCGCTCGAACTCAGTGTCGCCACCTCGGACGCGCAACGATCCCATGCGCGCGTCTTGTCGACCTTGTCGGCGCAACAGTTCGAGCGCGCGCGCGGCATGCACGTCTGGATAGACATCGGCCTTGCTCTCGATCGGTTGGCGTTCTTGCCGAGAAACGAGGCCCAAAAGCGAATCGTAGCGAACGATGATCCCCGTGAACTTGCGCGGACCACGGCGCGTCGGAGTCACGTCGTATTGGATCGAGATCGAAGCTCGCGGAGGCAGCACGAAGCTGGCAGGAAGCCCTTCGATGAGCGCATCGTCGATCGGATCGTCGGAGACTTTGCCGCGCAGCGTTCGGTTGCTTCGATTGTGGATGACGAGTTTGACAGGATTCTTCCGCCCCACGGAAAGAATGCCCGCGACCTCGCGTTCCAGGTTCACGCGGCGACCCAGCAACAAGAGCGCATCAACGCCGGTTGCCACGATGAGCAAAGCATCAAGCGCAAACAACGGTCCACGCAGCATCGGCACGAGGCCAGCAAACGCAGCAACGAGGGCTGCGAAAAAGGCTAAAAACGCGAGCTTCTTTTGCGGGATCACGCGCGATGAGTCGTAACACGGAATCGGCAGTTCCGAATCCGTCCGCCGCCCCTATCCCCGTCCCCGTGCCCGTCCCCGCTCCCTGTCACGTTCTTTCTATTTTCCTTTCGCGATTCTTCTTTTCAGCGCGGCCAGATCGTCGTCCACGTCTTTTTCCAAGCGCTCCTCTGCGCGAGCGCGATCTTGAGTCGCCTTGGCGCGCTCCTCCTCTGCGTTTCGTCGCGGTATTTTTGCTTCGACCTTTGCGGCGGGCGCGTTTCGCTTCGGCGCTTTTGCTTCTGGTCTTGGTGCGGGTTCGGAGTCGGGTGCGGTCTCTTCCCTTTCCGCGTCGCCGAAGAGCGCCTCTTCGATTTTTTTGCGAGCGGTCACTGCGGCGCCGATCACTGCTTCTTTGCCCTTTTGCAGGGCGATTTCGGTCGCGCGCTCCGCCGCTTTTTCTTGAAGCTCGGTCTTCTTCTGCTGAATCTTGTCGGCTAGCGATTTGAAGAGCGCCACGCCACAAGCTTAGCTGATTTACGCCTGCGCGCGCGGCACTGGGGCGGCTCGCACGATCTCTGTGATGCGATCGTCGGGGGTCACACCCTGGAGCTGTGCGTCGGGGTGCAACATCACGCGATGTCGGAGAACCGGCAGCGCCATCGGTTTCACGTCGTCGGGAGTCGTGAAGTCTCGACCGGCGCTCGCTGCAATCACTTGTGCAGCTCGCATGAGCGCGAGTGATGCGCGCGGAGATGCGCCTAGTTCGATGGCGCGGTCATCGCGAGTGCGGCGAACCACATCGACGATGTAGCTGATGATCGCGTCGTCGACCTTTACCGACTGCGCGAACGTTTGCATCTCGATGATTTCAGCGGGTGACGAAACTGCCATCAGCTTCAAGTCGCCTGGATCAAAGCCCAGCACTTGGTTTTTGACGATCGCGTGCTCCACGTCAGCGGGCGGATCGGCCACGGTCAGCTTGAACAAGAAGCGATCGAGTTGCGCCTCGGGCAACGGGTAGGTGCCTTGTGACTCGACTGGATTCTGAGTGGCAACGACCAAAAATGGCACGGGCAACTGACGGGTGGTGCCGCCTTCGGTCACGGTGCGATCTTGCATGGCTTCGAGCAGCGCGCTCTGCGTTTTGGCGGGCGCGCGATTGATCTCGTCAGCGAGGAGCATCTGCGTGAACACGGGCCCAGCGACGAAACGCAACTCGCTCGTTTGGCGGTCGAACACAGACGATCCGGTGATGTCGCTTGGCATCAAGTCCGGCGTGAATTGGATGCGCTTGAACGCGCAGCCACTCACCGCAGCGAGAGCGCGCGCGACCAGCGTTTTGCCGAGTCCTGGCGCTCCTTCGATGAGCACGTGACCGCGAGCGAGCGTGGCCGCGAGCACACCGCTAACGAGCTCTTCTTGGCCGACGACGGCTTTGGCGATCTCTGTTTGGAGGCGGGTAAATCGATCCGCAAACGTTTGGGCGTCCAAGGCGGCGCGACTCTAGCGCATTTTTCGAGGATGCCACGCGGCAAGCTTGCGATCAGTTTCTGCGCATGGCCTGCGCATAGAGCGTCGTGAGTCGGCGAAGTGTGTCGAGTTCGTCACCCACGAGCGGTTGATCGCTCTTGGCGCTCGATGCCCGCTTCCAGATGCGATCGCACTCGTCGGCAGAGACACCTGATCGCATCGCTAGAAACGCCGCGGGGTCGCTCACGCCACGAGGCATGATGTAGCGGAGGCGCTCGTCTGCAAACTTGGCGAATGCCGTGAGCGCATGTGATGCCGCTCTTGCGCGCGCGTAGACGAGACCCGTGGCTTCGACGTGTTCGGTGAAGGCGCGACGCGTGTCAGGCGGAGGCTTCGCTGCGCGTGAGAGACGCACGCCCACGGCAAAAAAGAGGATGAACGCGGCAGCGATCGCGTGCCACATGCCCAGTCCAAGACCCGCGCGATCGATGCTCGATATCGGCGACGACGGCGGTTCGATGCCGTCCATGGGTTGAGCAATCCGCAAGCTCATCGCGTGCATGCGCGACAAGATCGCAAAGGCGATCTGCGCATTACCTGGCGGCAACATGCCAATGTTGGTGAACAGGTCGTCATTGGCAACTCCGATCACCATCCCATCGCCCACGAAACAAATGGCGGCGAACGACTTGGT
>JAYVXK010001139.1:0-3207 GCA_043785265.1 Myxococcales bacterium
CAGAGCGACGGCTCGGTCCCGGCTTCGATCACTTCGCGTAATGGCGTTTAGAGACCCTGGCAGATGGGAGGCATCGGCTTGCCCTGGAGCATCGCGCGCATGGGAGCAAGTTCTGGAGCTTGAGCGCCAGTCGTCGGGCCGAGGCTCATCGCGGCCTGATCGCAGAACGCAGCCGCGTTGTTGAGGTTCATCGACTCAGGCGAGTTGCCCATCGACTTGGCTTGCTTGCGAAGCGCATCGCAGCACTGCTTGGCGCGAATCTGATTGGCATTGAGCGAAGGCCCAGTCCACTTCGGCTTGCCCGCATCCGCGGCGTCTGCATCCCCCGCGTCGTCATCGAGCGTCGTGAGCTGCGTCTCCGTCGCGCTAGGCAAAGGCAGCGGAGTAGGCGCGGGTGCCGCATCCGTAACAGGCACATCCTTCTTAGGACAGCCCACCAGAGCAAGAGGCATCACACTGACAATGCAGAGAGCAAACAACGTTCGACGCGTGTCCTTCATGACCAAGGCACGCTACCGCAATTCCGCCCGCCAAGACCAAAACAAACCACCCCCACAAAGAGAAACACTGCTGCGGCAGTAAGCGAGTTTGGACCTATTCGCCGGACGTCGCCCGGAAACGTACTCCTGTACGTCGAGGACGACGCCCGCCGAAGAGGCCCAAAATCGCGACCTGCCGCTGCAGTGTTTAGCTGCAGCCCATGGAGTTGCCGCAATTCAGGCACTTGTAACAAGCGCCATTGCGCACTGTGATGTGACCACAGACGTCGCACACTGGCGCGTCGCCCATCATCGCGTCGAGTTGCGCGTCGAGTGCTGACCCTTGGTTTTGCGTGGGCTCACCAATGGTCGTCGCGCGATCACTCACTGAGCTGTTGGTGTGTAGCAGCGGACTCTCCGCGACCATCTCCATGGGACGCATGGACGGCGGATCGACTGGAATGACGCCTTCAGCGCGCTCGTCGACCGCCTTGTCGTCCTCTGCTGGTTTCACGTGCGCCAGATCGTAGCGACCCAAGTACTCGATGCCGAGCACGCGGAAGAGGTAGTCGACGATCGACGTCGCCAGCTTGACGTTGGGGTGACCTTCTACGGTGCCTTGTGGCTCGAAACGCGTGAAGGTGAATTGCTCGACGTACGTTTGGAGTGACACGCCATACTGCAATCCGATCGACACACTCATCGCGAAGCAGTTCATCAGCGAGCGGAAGGCAGCGCCCTCTTTGTGCATGTCGATGAAGATCTCGCCGAGTGTGCCGTCTTGGTACTCGCCCGTCCGTAGGAAGATCTTGTGACCACCCACGCGAGCCTCTTGCGTGAAGCCACTACGCTTCTTGGGTAAGCGAACACGCAGACCATGTGGACGCGTCAACGGAAGCGCGAGCTGCATGGTCTCTTGCGGGCCGCTGGTGGGAATGGGAGAGAGCGCTGCGTCGAGTTTGCTCTCAGCGGCCTTGTTTTTAGCCAGGAGCGCGTCGTCTTTGCTCTCTTTGCCAGACGTCGACAACGGCTGCGAGGCCTTGCACCCATCACGGTAGAGCGCGACGGCTTTGAGCCCGAGGCGCCAACCCTCTTCGTAGATTTTGCCGACTTCGTCGACGGTCGCTTCGTTGGGAAGATTGACCGTCTTCGAGATCGCGCCTGAAAGGAACGGTTGCGCGGCGGCCATCATTTTGACGTGACTCATCGGCGCCAGATAGCGCTGACCTGTCTTGCCGCAACGGTTCGCGCAATCGAACACGGCGTAGTGTTCTTGGCGCAGGTAGGGTGCCCCTTCGATCGTCATCCGTCCGATGATCACATCGCCCGCCTCGTCGATCTGGGTCTGCGAAAAGCCGAGATGCTTGAGGAGTGAGCCTTTTCCGGTCAGCTCGTTTTTCAGGCCGTTCTTCTGGCCGAGACGCGTCATGGCTTCTTCGCCGAGGACCCAGGGTGCAAACGCGCTCTCAAGATCGAACACTCCCACGATGGCGGTTTCGACCTTCGTCATGTCCTCGTCGGTGAGGCCTTTTTCTTTGAGCGTGCGACGATTGATGTGCGGCGCGCCGAGCAAAGTGTTCGTGCCCGTGACGAACGCGACAATCTCCTGCACCTCTGCGGGTGAGTAGCCAAGATTGGTGAGCGCACTCGGCACGGACTGATTGACGATCTTGAAATAACCACCACCCGCGAGCTTCTTGAATTTCACGAGCGCGAAATCAGGCTCGATTCCCGTGGTGTCGCAGTCCATGAGCAAACCGATCGTGCCCGTGGGTGCAAGCACAGTCGCTTGCGCGTTGCGATACCCATGGCTCTCGCCGAGGCGCACTGCACCTTCCCAATCCTCGCACGCCGCTTTGTAGAGTTCCTTCGGACAGTCTTCGCGATGAATCGCGTAGGCCGCGTCGCGATGCATGCCCATCACGCGCAACATCGGATCACGATTTTTTGCAAAACCCGCGAACGGCCCCTTGGTCGCTGCGATCTCTGCGCTGGTCTTGTAGGCATGACCGCACATGATCGCCGTGAGCGCCGCTGCCATCGCACGACCCTTGTCGCTGTCGTAGGGAACGCCGATCTGCATCAGCAAGCTGCCCAAGTTGGCGTAGCCGAGACCGAGCGGACGATAATCGTGGCTGTTTTTAGCGATATTTGCGGTCGGATAGCTGGAGAGGTCGACCAAAATTTCTTGTGCGATGAAGAACGTTCGGCACGCGTGTCTGTAGCCGTCCACGTCGAACCGTCCCGCTTCTGGGCCGTCTGCTTGCAGAAACTTGATGAGGTTGACGCTCGCGAGATTGCACGCGCTGTCGTCGACGAACATGTATTCGCTGCAGGGGTTCGACGCGTTGATGCGTGAGGTGTTCGGGCACGTGTGCCAGCGGTTGATGGTCGAGTCGTATTGCACGCCGGGGTCTGCGCATCCCCATGCGGCCTCGGAGACTTGGCGCCAGAGATCTTTTGCGTCGAGTGTCTCGACCACTGCGCCAGTCGTGCGCGCGATCGTCTGCCACTTGCCACCCGCGAGAGCCGCACGCATGAAGTCGTCCGTCACGCGAACACTGTTGTTCGAGTTTTGGCCGCTGATCGTGTGATAGGCGTCGCCGTTGAAGTCGCTCGAGAAGCCGGCTGCGATCAGCGCGTGTGCTTTCTTCTCTTCGCGGATCTTCCAGTTGATGAAGTCCTCGATTTCAGGGTGATCCATGTCGAGGCAAACCATCTTCGCCGC
>JAYVXK010001140.1:0-3204 GCA_043785265.1 Myxococcales bacterium
CGCGCGACTGCCAATGCCGCCCACATAGGCAAAGCCACGTCGCAACGCCCACTCGATCGCGCGTTGATCGAGCGCATGATCGTGCGTCATCACGATGACCGCGGCATCGACCGACACGTCTTTGCCGACGTCGTCGAACTCGCCCACCATGCAACGAACGCCTTCGATTTCGCCGCCCCACGCTTCGCGCGCGTCGACGACTGTCACTGCGAAGCCCACGCGGGCGAGCAACGGAGCCGTCGCGCGTGCCACGTGTCCGCCGCCGACGATGAGCAACGGATGCTTCGCTTCGATCGGTTCGAGGAGCAGGTCTACCGATCCACCACAGCACATGCCGAGTTCGGCGCCGAGTTTGAACGTTCGCAATGCGTGCACAGGCCGATCCTGCAAAAGCATCTCGGCGCACGCGTCGAGCACCTCGCGCTCGACCGCCCCACCGCCCACAGTTCCTGCGCACTCATTGGATGCAACATACAATTTTTGGCCAGGCGTGGAGGGCGCAGACCCTTGGCGCGCGACGACTGTTGCCATGATTCCCCTCACCCCGCGCCGCGCATTGCCCGCCGCGATGGCCAACACTTCTGCCATGTCCGCGGGGCGCGGAACAGCCAAGTCGCCCCGTCCGATTGCTTCGACCGCAACAAGCTTCACCATCGTCCTCCTCCAATACTAGCGAAAAACAAGCGCGCGGTACGCCACTGCTGGCGTACCATTGTCGTTGATGCCTCACGTGTCGAACTTCGACCCCATGCAGGTCCTCGTGATGGTGCTCGCGGGAGGCGAGGGAAAACGCCTCTATCCGCTCACTCTCGATCGAGCAAAACCGGCGGTTCCATTCGGTGGTCGCTACCGCATCATCGACGTCGTCCTGTCGAACTTCGTCAACTCGGGACTCACGCGCATCAAGGTGCTCACGCAATACAAGAGCGCGTCGCTCGAAGAGCACATCGCCCGCGTGTGGCGACTGTCACCCATGCTCGACCAATTCATCGAAGCGATTCCCGCCCAGCAACGCACCGGAAAGAGCTGGTTCAAAGGGTCTGCGGACGCGGTGTATCAATGCCAGCACGTCATCAGCGACGAAAAGCCCGAGCTCGTGTGCATCTTCGGCGGTGACCACATCTACAAAATGGATGTTCGTCAGCTCATCGATTTTCATATCGCAAAAGACGCCGAGGCGACCGTCGCGGTCATTCCTGTCGACAAAAAAGAGGCGAGTCAGTTTGGCGTGATCGAAGTCGACGCCGAAGGCCGCATCGTCGGATTTCACGAAAAAGTAGCCGATCCGCCGAGCATGCCAGGAGACCCGACCAAGTGCCTCGCGTCGATGGGCAACTATGTTTTTCAAACCAAGACTCTCCTCGATGCGCTCGAAGTCGACGCGAAGATCGAAGACAGCAAGCACGACTTTGGCCACAACATTTTGCCGCAGCTCGTGAAGGACGGACGCGGCGTCTACGCGTATGACTTCAACACGAACTTCGTGCCTGGCGAGGATCCTCACGGCCTCGGCTATTGGCGCGACATCGGCACGCTCGAGGCTTATTTCGAGGCGCAAATGGATCTCATCGCGATCCACCCGCTGTTCAATCTGTACAACGGTCGCTGGCCGCTTCGCACCGGCATCACGCACGACCCCCCAGCGAAATTCGTCTTTCGCGAAGAAGGCGCACAAGCACGCGTGGGCAGCGCGACGGACTCGCTCGTGTCTCACGGTTGCATCATCTCGGGCGGTCGCATGCATCGCAGTGTCGTGAGTGTGGGTGTCCGCATCAACTCGTTCGCCGAAGTCGAGGAGTGTGTTTTGTTCGAGCGGGTGAAGATCGCTCGTCACGCAAAGATCAAACGGTGCATCGTCGACAAAGACGTGGAGATCCCCGCCAACGCAGAGATTGGCTACAATCTCGAGGCGGATCGCCGCCGATTTTTCGTGACCGACAACGGGATCGTCGTCATCCCCAAGCGCGCGAAGCTCGAGTAGCGCTCAAGCGACCCGACGCTTGCGCGCGTCGAAGTACACGCGTCGCGCAGCCTGGGACACGAGCTTGGCTTGTCGACGGAAGATCGACCGCGGAACTTTCTCTGACGGGTCGAGCACGAGCGCAGTCAGTCGACCGCCATATACGCACCCCGTGTCGAGCCCCGTTGCCCACGGATGCAACTGCAAACCTGGCAAGGCGTTGTGTCCGAACACGACGTGCGGCGGTCCCGCGTAGAGCTCTCCCCAGAGGCGTTGTCGCTTGTCGCTCTTGACGGTGCGAATGGTCAAGAGAGTCTGCCGGTGTTGATGATCGAGCGGAATACCAGGCTCGATCCCCGCGTGCACGACGACGAGCCCGTGCTCGGGCAACTCCACTGATAGAGGCGATGTTGCGAGCAGCGTCCAATCGACCGGGCGCAACGCGCGCGCCAAGTCCAAGTGAATGCGACCCAGAGTCACGTCGCCGTCGGCATACCAATCGAGCAACTTCTGCTCGTGGTTGCCCCGCACAATCACTGCGCCCGTGCGACGTGCGATGTCGAGCACGCCCAGTGAGTCAGGTCCGCGAGCGACGAGATCTCCCACGAAGACCAGTCGGTCTCCAGAGCCGAAGTGGACACGATCGAGCAGCGCCTCGACCTCGAAGGCGCATCCATGTGCATCTCCAATGATGACAGTGCGACCCAGAGCACCGAACATGTTGGCTCCCCTCGGTCATGGCCGAGAATTCATCACGCTCACCGTGTGATCTGAAGGTTACAGCTCATTTGTCCAGTGGTCACGATCCATCGCAATTGAGGCCGAATTCTCCCCAAACGGAGACGAAGGCAGCATGGCATGGACCTTGGAGTAAGGCTTCCTACCGCCGATCGAGAGGTCTACGAGGCAAGACCCGGCCGCCTACGAGGCTTCTCGATCGTCGGTGATTTTTTTTGTGCGTGCCGGCAAGTCGATCGAGCGCGCGCTTTCGCTGCGGGTGGTTTACCCTCGCGCTATGCGTTTTTTCGCCCGGCTGGCAATGCCTGTGGCTCTCTTCGCTGCCGTCCATTCGGTGGTGCTCTCCACTGCGATTCCCGTTCATGCGCAGGGGCGGCCCGCTGCACCTTCGCAAGATCTCATCGGGCGGGGTCGCGCGCTCTTCGATGATCAGCAATACGAAGAGTCGATCCAAACCTTGAGTGCTGCGCTCGTGCGGCCCAACAACACCAAAGAGCAACGACTCG
>JAYVXK010001141.1:0-3199 GCA_043785265.1 Myxococcales bacterium
GAAGTGTCACCGACTGGCAAAGGCATCGTGGGCGGCGCGCTCCTCGGAGGCGATGTCGTGCTGATCGTCGGCGGCATCATCGGCGTCAAAAGCCCTTGGTATTACGTGATCGGCGGCGGTCTCGGAATGATCGGTGGCGGCATCGGCGGCTACTTCGTCGAGCAGGCAGTCACGAATCCACCAAATCCCGCGACGGGTGGGTCGGGTGGCGACGGACACATTCCTGTTTACATGCTGGGCGGCGGTCTCGCGCTCATCATTCCGGCCATCGTGCTGACACTCAACGCCACTCGCTACCAACCACCGAGTGACACCAAAACAGAGACCGCACCAAAAGACTTGCCCGCAGCAGACCCCGGAAAAGCAGGCGGCAGCTCAGTCGGTGGCAGCACCACGACACCAACGCCCGCACCGACCCCTGCGCCCGACGCGACCAAGCCGACCTCCAGCCTCGCACCTCCGCCACAGTCGCTGGTCGATGTGCATCAAGGCGCGTGGCGAATGGGCCTGCCGATTCCGATGATCGGCGCGATGTACTCCGTGCAAACTCAAAAAGAGCAGGGCGTCGCTGCCGGCATGGAAGTGCGCATGCCGCTGGTGCACGTCACTTTTTGACGAGGATGGCCCGCGCGGCTTCTCCCCACGAGCGCTCCACCCCGGTCTCGAGCCAAATCTCGTAGCTGCCTTTGGCGAGCTTCGCGATGACGGCTTGCTCGTCGCGTGTCGAAAACGCCTTGCTTGCTGCGGTCTCGAGCTTCGCGAGATTCCTCGTGATGAGTTTTCCGCTCGAAGGCGCAGGCACGAACGCGATCGCTCCGGTCGTGATGGTGACCGCGCCGACCTTCTTCGCCTTCTTGTTGGGAGCCTCCGCGACATACGCGAGAAAGTCGGCGTGCTTGCGCTCGTGCTCTTCGTAGCAACCTTCCACGAGCACCAGACGATCGGCGGCGACCTGGAACACGTCGATGACACCACCCACGTCGATGCTGAGGTTCTCGAGCGATCCGCCATCGAACTTCACCGATACGCACGAGCGGTCGCCTCGCCCACCGTGCATCGCTTGAAACGCTTTGTCCCAATCGCTTCCGTCGGGCGAGTGCTCGGTCGTCGCGTTCTCCGTGCCTTGCCACTTGGCAGCGATGGAGGCATCTCCCACCATGAGCATGATCGAGTTGTTGATGCTCACCGCTTGCCCTAAATGCGTCGCCCGTGGCTGATTTTTGCCCTCTTCGGCGATCGGCACGTTGAGCATCGCCTGGCGCTTGCTGGGCGCCACTCGCATCATCGCGTCGATGAGCTTCTTCTCGTTGCGGCCAAGCGGATTGCCACTGAACGATAGCGTCTTCAATTTCGGTAGCTGCGCGACCACACTCGCCAACTCTTTCAACTGATTGCCGGCGACGTCGAGTTCGACCAAGTTGCGCAACGCGAGAATGGACTCGGGCAAGCGCGTGATCTTCACGAATGACGCGGTGAGGACGCGAAGCGCGGTGAGTTGACCAATCTCTTCGGGCAACTCCACGCCGCCTTCCTCGTCCCCGAAATCGAGTCTCAGACGAGTGAGTTTGGTGAGCTTGGGCAACTCGCTTGCGATCGCCACGAGAGCCGGCGGCGACAGCGACAAATCCTCGAGAGCTGTGAGTTGACCGATCGACGCGGGCATCTTCTCCAGGCCACGCGGTAGATGTAGCGTTCGAAGTCGCTTGAGCTTCACGATCGATTTCGGCAGCTGTTTCAAGGCTGAATTATCCGCGGAGAGCACGGTGAGGTTCGAGAGATCGCCGATCGAATCTGGCAAATCGACGAGCGCTTCCGCGTACCCCAGAGACAGCTCGACGAGCTTGCTCAGCTTGCCGATCGATTTAGGTAGGTGCTCGATTTGCGCGCAATAGTTGAGCGACAAACTCGTGAGCGAAGAGAGCGCGCCGATCGCGTCGGGCAACGCACGCATCGTGAGCCCTCCCATCTCGAGCGTTCGCAACTTGCGGAGCGTGCCGATCTCTTTGGGAATGGTGAGGTCTGCGACCTCGAAGCCCTTCTTGGTGCGGTTGATCTTCGGAGCGATCGCGCGAAAGAGTCCCAAGAACTCGAGATTTTTGCACTCGAAAATCCCCGTCGGAAACTCGTCGAGGTGAGCGTTGTTGAGCTCTAGTTTCACTGTCTTGCTAGGCGTCTTCAGGGCCTTGGCGAGGCCAGCATGAGCCGCTTTCATGAGATCTTCGCGCATGCGCGCCAGGGTACACCTACACTGCCCACCCGGCGTTCAAAGTGTCCGCCGAGATCGCAGTTCTGGATGGCCTCCCACACGCGACTTCCCCGGCCAACTCGCGTGCTGGTACACTCAAGTGACGCTGGCCATCGTCCGTCCCACCACCATCGCCAGTGACGTGAGAGAACATTGATGCTTCTAGGAAGAGCGCGATGAGCAACCAGACGCCGATACGTGCGGCTGCTGCCAAACCTGTAGATCCGATGCTCGGCCGCGTCGTAGCTGGCCGTTATCGACTCGAAGCACGCGCCGGTGAAGGCGGCATGGGCATCGTCTATCGCGCCCGTCACGTCTTGATCGATCGCGTGGTCGCACTGAAGCTCATTCGCCCTGATTTGCGCGGCGAAACGCATTTGCGCGCGTGGATGCTGCGCGAAGCACGAGCGGCCAACCGGGTCGACCACGCTCACATCATCGACATTCACGACATCGGCGAAACCGAAGAGGGCGAACTCTACCTGGTCATGGAGTACCTCGTGGGGACTGCGCTCTCGAGCGAGCTTGCCCGCGGGCCCATGCCTCTTTCGCGGTCGGTGGATATCCTCGAGCAGATGTGCGCTGCGCTTGGTCGTGCGCACGATCTTGGCGTCGTGCATCGCGATCTCAAGAGCGACAACATCTTGCTCAGTGTGCGTGGCGGTCGAAAAGACTTCGTGAAGATCCTCGACTTTGGTCTCGCTCACCTCGCGATGGATCCGCGTCTCGCGCCGAAGGGCGCTGTGTTTGGCACCCCCGAATACATGTCTCCCGAGCAAGCGCGCGGCGAAGAGGCGGGCCCGCAAAGCGATCTCTACGCGCTCGGTGTGTTGTTCTTCGAGATGCTCACGGGTCAACTGCCATTCCGGTCGAGCGATCGCGAAACCCTGCTGGAAATGCAGCGTTCGAGCCCTCCGCCCAAGCCGCGCGGGATCAAAGCAGACGTGTTGCCTG
>JAYVXK010001142.1:0-3197 GCA_043785265.1 Myxococcales bacterium
TACCTCGGTTACGCGACTCCCAGTGAGTTTGAATTTGATTTTGAAGAAGTAAGAAATGCAGCGTAGATTTGGTGTCTACAAAATCGGATCAACTCCAGACGAGCTGCGATCAACGCAGCGGAAGTAAACCGCTGCGAGACGTCCGCCATCCCGCTTGCGTTGCGTTGCAGCGCAAGCGATTGATCGGCGGTCTGCGTGAACGCGATAACGGGTGAAGGAAGGTCTGCAGATTGGGTGGGGCCGAGCGGATCAGGATCGAATGTGAGCGAGAGGTTCGCCAGACTGACATCGAAGCTAACCGTGTTGGTGTAGTGGACGTCCAACGGCAAATATTGATTGGGCGTGTTCACGGGGGGAGCACTCTCATAGTTTGCCGGCATAAACGTGTTCACGTGCGTCCAAAGGACTCCTGTCATGCCCGGTCCTCGTAGGGGCAGACTGAAGAGTGGTTCGTCCACTTGAAGGGGCCAGATCGAACGAACGGGAGCGGGCGGTGGTGGTGGAAGGTTGGAAAAGGCAGCAGGCTGCTGGTGGGTCGTCGTGCGCGGCGAATAGTAGAAGTACGGCGGAAACGTCCCCGTTAGAAAGCTGATGTTTTGCCACTTCGCAATCGATGAAGCTGCCACGCCTGCCGGAGGGAATAGATCGTCCCGGGAATAGAGGCATCCGATACCGCCTCCGCTACCGCCAGTGGGCTGGCGACATTTTTTTGCCACCGTCCAGTCATAGTCCGTGGCCGTATCGCACCGACAGAACGATGGCGAGCTGGTCCCTTGTGCGCTTATCGCGACGCCCGAACTGTCTCCAATATTGGAATCAAAGCGAAGGCCGGTATCGACAGTCATGCTGCAGCTGCCCGAGTAGCTGATGGACGTAAAGGATCCATAGGAGATGACCTCGCAGGGTCCGACGTCTCCGCTGTCCGCGATGGAAAGAGTTGTGCCAGTCGTGGCCACCGGATCGCACGTGTCACCTATGAACTGCGCGTGCCACTCCGTCACATACGCTGGCGAGTCGGTCAACGTAGGATTGTGACCAGGAACGCCGGTCGTAGCCGCAATCGAGTTTGCGTTTTCCGCGAGCTGCAATTCAGCGCCAAAGTTCGCGTTCTCTGCTCGCGGCGAACAAGGCGCTCGCGCCCATCCAGAACCACCGCGAGAACAACCCACGGAGCACCGCGGACGCAGCTGCTACGCCGCCTGCCGCTACGCCAGGCACCGCAAAGCCTGTCTGAAAGGGTGATCGAACGCCTGCTGCGTGGATGAATCCAGATTGCGTCGTCGATCGAGCGTCTGCTGTGTGGATGAATCCAGGTCGAGAGGGTAGATCGAGCGTCTGCTGTGTGGATGCATCCAGGTCGAGAGGTAGATCGAGCGCCGTTTTGTGGATGAATCCAGATCACCAAGGTTGATCGAGCGCTCACAGAGCAATGGGCGGATCTCTGGGCAATCCGAGCAATTTTGCGCGCAGCTCGCCGATCAAAAAAATCGATCCGCACGCCACGACGAGCCCTCGCTCACCCACCAACGCCCGCGCATGTTCGTAGGCGTCGATCACATTGGCGGCGACGTGCCCAGGGTGACGTGCAGAGATCTTCTCAGGCTCCGTTGCCGCGCGACCTTTGGGTGCAACATACACGCGATGAGCGAAGTGTGGCGCTAGGGCGTCGATCATTTCGGGCCACGCTTTGTCTGCGAGTGTGCCGAAGATGAGCGCCTTGTCTCCAGCGTTCGAGGCGAGGTAGCGAGCGAGCGAAGCTGCGCCATCGGGGTTGTGGGCCGCGTCGATCAAAACAGGTCCATCGCTTGCCGCGATGCTCTCGAGTCGACCTGGCCACCGCACACTTGTAATCCCGCGCTCGCACGATTCGCGGCTCGCTCCAATGCGACGCCCAAGCGCATACGCGACCGCGGCGTTGTCCCGTTGATGTTCTCCGGCCAGACCAATGTGTGCATGATGCACGTATTCGGAGGCTTGTTTGTCGGCCTCCGCGAGGGAGGTGGTCGCGCCTGCGTCATGGGCTACTTGGTCGATCGCCGCGCGCACGCTCGCGCTCATGGGTCCAAGCACGATGTCGAGTCCGCGTTTGGCGATGCCCGCCTTCTCGCGCGCGATCTCTTCGAGCGAGTGGCCGAGCAGCTCCATGTGATCAAGAGCGATGCGCGTGATGGCCGCTGCGCGGGGAAGGACGAGCACATTCGTCGCGTCGAGACGCCCGCCGATGCCAACCTCGACGATGGCGACATCCACCTTCGCGTCTCGCAATGCCAAAATTGCAGCGAGCGTCGCCGTCTCGAAAAAAGAGAGATCGGGTCCCGCGTCCAGCGCACGTGTGAGCGCATCATCCAAGAGCGCATCTGCGATGGGTTCGCCGTCGACACGAATCCGCTCGGCGAATCGGCAGAGATGGGGCGAGGTGTAGAGCCCAGTGCGCATGCCGCTGTCTCGCGCGATCGACTCGACCATCGCAGAGACACTGCCTTTGCCGTTGGTTCCTGCCACATGCACCGCCGACAACGATCGCTCGGGATTTCCGAGCCGCGCGCACACCTCACGCATCGGCTCCAAGCCCAAGCGCATCCCCATCGGGGCGCGCTGATAGAGTCGAACGAGAGAAGTCAGAAGTCACTCGCTGGGGAGCGCACGCATGGAACCAGCGTCCATGCGCGGGCGCATGAAGAGTCGAATCAACGCCGCGAGCTCAGCGCGCATGTCGAGCCGGCTGACGATGCGGTCGATCATGCCGTGAGCGAGCAAGAACTCGCTGCGCTGAAAACCTTCGGGCAATGTTTGCCTGATGGTGGTCTCGATCACACGCGGTCCTGCGAACCCAATCAGTGCCTTGGGCTCGGCCATGTTCACATCACCGAGGAGGGCAAAACTTGCAGCCACTCCGCCAGTCGTCGGATGCAAAAGAACGCTAAAAAAAGGCAGCCTCGCAGCACGGTGACGTTCGAGCGCGCCCACGGTCTTCGCCATCTGCATCAAACTCAAAATGCCTTCTTGCATGCGTGCGCCGCCCGAGGCTTGGAGCAACACCACTGGGATGCGAGACGCCGTCGCGCGTTCGAACATGCGAGTGATTTTTTCGCCGACCACGGATCCCATCGATCCGCCCATGAACGCGAACAAGAACGCCCCGTAAGCGATCGACTCACCTTCGATGCGAGCAGCGCCGATTTCGATGGCCTCTTTTG
>JAYVXK010001143.1:0-3197 GCA_043785265.1 Myxococcales bacterium
AGCCCGCGGAGCAAAGACCCCGCGATTGCTGGGGCGTTATCATGTGCTCGGACAAATCGGTCGGAGCGCGGTCGGCGCGTTGCATCTCGCGCGACTCGAGGGTCCGCAGGGGTTTCAGCGGTGGGCAGCCATCCGCATCGTGGACGCCATGCGCGCAGAAGACCCGGCCTTTTTGAAGGAGTTCTTCGAGCGCGCTGGAGAAGGCGCGGCGCTCTTGCATCCCAATGTGGCAGCGCTCTTCGACGTCGGCGAGACCGAAGGCGTGGCGTGGCTGGCGACAGAGTATCTGCAGGGCGAGCGCGCAGAAGAGATCATCGAACGCGTTCAGGCTGCAAACAGGCCTGTTTCGTGGGACGTCGCAGCGCGCATCGCGGCAGATGCAGCGGAGGGGTTGCACGCGCTCCACCAACACAAGCGACCCGACGGCACGCCCATGGGCCTGCTGCATGGTGACATCGCGCCGCACAGCTTGGTCGTGACGTACGCGGGCGAGACCAAAGTGAAGGGCGCTTTCGAACCACGCGCGCGGGGCACGCTCGACAAGCGCAAGTTGCCTTATGCGGCCCCCGAGCAAATCTGGAACGAAGACGCCGACGCCCGCACGGATGTGTTCGCGCTCGGGGTGATTCTCTGGGAGCTGTGCGCGGCGACGAAATTGTTCGCGCGAGTTTCGGATGACGAGACGCGAGCGATGGTGGAAGCCGGAGTGGTTCCGTCGTTGTGCGATGAAGTGCCTGGTTTCCCGCCCGAAATCGATTCACTCGTGCGGCGCGCGCTCGGTCACAAGAAAGACGATCGCTTCGCGTCCGCGCGAGACTTGGCTCGTGCGCTCGAAGCGGTGCTGGTGGCGCGAGGCGTGCTGACCAGGACCGATGATGTCGGCACGTACATGAAGACTCTCTTTGCGGATCGATGCGGAGAGCACGACGCACAGATGATCGAAGCCGCACAGGTCACCGAAGTCTTCATGAAGACGCGTCGGCGACTCACCCTCCCGAAGATGCAGGACGACACGAGCGGTCTTGTCGACCTCTCCATCCCGGACGCTGAGAACGAGTCGACGGTGCTCTCTGATTCGGACGAGTTGCCGACCTTGATGCATCGCGTGCCCGATGACGGACAAGACGATCTCGATACGACCGCGGAGAAGCCGGTCGCCGATCCTCGTTTCGAGATCGATCCGCTTCCGCCGCCAGAAATAGGCGCACCCGAGGCAGACACAGATGAAGTGACGGCAGCAGAAGAGCCGCATCCAGATGTGATCACCAAAGAGTTGCCGACGCGCGTGAAGCCGCGATCGATCCCGCCGCCGCCTTCGCCACCGACGCCCACTCTCACTTCGTTCCAGCTTGCAGCAACTGTCGCGGTGCCCGCGCCTCCAGAAGGAGATGCCCCACCCGTGTCGCGACGGGCGCCTTCGGTGCCGCGAGCTTCGGTGCCGCCTCCGATGCGTGCGTCGATGGCGACCCGCCCGGAATATCTGCCTGCTCCGCCGCCTCGCACGCAGTCTGTGCCCGCCCCACCTTTTCGGTCCACGCCTCCGCCGCAGATGGAGTCGTTCGCTCCACCACCGTCGCCGTACTACGTGCCAGCTCAGGATGGCGCGGTCGCTTCTCCCCAGAGGAGCACCGCAGCGCTCGCGGGTGTGGTGGTCGCGATCGTGCTGTTTGGTGGATTCATCATCGCGATGCAATCGCGCGTGGAGCCAGAAGCGGACGTCGGCGCCGTTGGGACTTCCAGCGCGACTTCCACTGTGACGTCAGTCAAGCGGCCGATTGCTCCAACGTCGGTGAGTCCACCTTTCGCACTCCCAGCGCCGACGCCAGCGACGATCCCGACCATCCGAGAAGTGAATGCCAACGATCTGCCTATTTCTACGGGCAAAAGGCCGCCGCCGCCGATCGCTCACACGGCTGTGATTCAGAAGCCGCCGCCACCGCCTGCGACCGACCCCGCGAAGACTGGACAGCTCACTGTGATTTGCATGCCCGCCTGCGATCAGGTGACCGACGGGTCGTCTCGACTGGGACCGACTCCCATCTTCAAGCGCACGGTGGTCGCGGGCAAGCACCGGCTCACACTGCATGGCGAGGACGGTACGCAGAAAACCGTCACGATTGACGTGCCCGAAGGCGACGTGGCTGTGGTCAAGCAGTCGATGTAGGGGAGGCGCGCGCGATTGGGCCCGTATATGGGCTACCGCAGAGAATGATTGCGGTCAGACATGTCCACGCTACGATCTGCAATCGATGAAGCTGGAGCGAACGACGTGATGCCCGTCGAGGCACCCGTGCGCGCTGGCGATGTGCTGGCGGGCAAGTACCGCGTGGAGCGACTGCTTGGACTCGGAGGCATGGGCGTGGTCGTGGCCGCGATGCACATCCAGCTCGAAGAGCGCGTCGCGATCAAGTTCTTGCTACCAGAGGCCCTCCAAAATCCTGACACGGTGGCTCGCTTCGCCCGTGAAGCTCGCGCAGCCGTGCGCATCAAGAACGAACACGTCGCGCGCGTGAGTGATGTCGGCACCCTGGAGACCGGCGCGCCGTACATGGTGATGGAGTACCTCGAGGGGCAGGACCTGAGCGACGTCGTGAAGGCCCGCGGACCGCTCCCCGTGCACGAGGCAATCGACTATTTGCTGCAGACTTGCGAAGCGATCGCAGAGGCTCATTCACTGGGCATCGTGCATCGCGACCTCAAGCCTTCGAACCTATTTCTCACACGCGGCAGTGACGGCGCAGCTCTCGTCAAAGTGCTCGATTTTGGCATTTCCAAGGTCAAACCGCGTGGCGCTTCGATGCAAGAAGCAGCGCTGACGAAGACCGCGAGCGTCATGGGTTCGCCGCTCTACATGGCCCCCGAACAGATGGTCTCGACACGCGATGTAGATGCGCGCGCTGACATTTGGGCCCTTGGTGTGGTGCTCTATCAACTGCTCGCCGCCACAGCACCGTTCACGGGCGACACGATGACCGAGCTGTGCGCGCGCATCCTTCAAGAGCCACCGCCTCCGCTGCGCAACGTGCGTAGCGACGTGCATCCTGGCATTGAGTCGGTCGTCTTGCGCTGCCTCGAAAAAGAGCGTGATCGACGCTATGCGAGTGTCGCGGAGTTCGTTGCCGCGCTCGCGCCATTCGCCAACGCGCAGTCGCGAGTGTCAGCAGACAAAGTGTTGCGCATGGCAACCGCAGGACACG
>JAYVXK010001144.1:0-3184 GCA_043785265.1 Myxococcales bacterium
GCGACCGAGCGCCGCGGGGAGCGCACTATCGCCAGCGTTCATCATGGGATGCCCAAAGCCGCACAAACGCGTGCCCTCTACGTGAGTCACCGTGCCGAGGCCCATCATCGAAATGTCGCCGCGCGAAAGCTGCACACCGAGCGAGCCACCATCGACGAAGTGTTGTGGTGTGTCCGCGGTCACGGGTGTTTGCCCGCCGCCCCCTGCTTGCGGATCGAGTCCGAGTGGTTCGAACGTCTGTCGCAACATGGCGAGGGATCGCTCACCGAGACCCGCCACGAGCAACGGCGTGGCCACGGGCACGATGCCTCGCGCGCTGTCGGTGGTCACGCCCATGCGTGAGGCGACTTGGTGGGCGTGCTCGGTCACGTCGTAGTTCCCAGGCGTGCCTTCCCATCGCGTGGGTCCATCGGCATCGGCGCGCTTCGGCGCAGGCGTCGCGGCGGGTGTTGGCAGTGGCGCGCCACCTTGAAGTGGCCAAAAACCAGCGGGAATGGGCCGATGCAGCTCGCCGAGCATGGGAGCGATCGGCGTGAAACCCGCGACAGGTTCGACCATGAATTGTCGCAAGCTGTACGAGTATGCGCCCGCGAGTCGACCGTCCAAGTAGATGGGACTGCCGCTCATGCCTTGCACATTGCGCGTGATGTTGAGTCGCGGATGCGGCGTCTTCACCAACACGAGATCCTGGCTCGCGCGGAAGTTGTGCAGGACGCCGATGACTTCGACATCGAACTTCTCGGGCTCGGTGCCATGAAACACCGTGAGGCCATACCCCTTCATGCCCTCGGTGATCTCGTCGACTCCGATCGTTTGCGATTTTGCGTCGCCGCGAGCAATAGGCAGAGAGGCAAAGAGACCGAGAGCCGTGCCGCCAAGCGCGGCAAGGAGAATGGCATGGGTGCGCACGGTCGGAGTGTCGCGCGTACGCTCGCCTTTCGCAATCAGTTCGCTGGCTCTTGCCTGCGACTCGTGAGAACAAGAGAGCGCACTTTCGACGAAGCGCGGGTGCAGAACAGAACCAGCAGACCGGAGTCACGCGTTGGCGATCGTCATGTTTTTAGCCCTCATCGCGCACTTTGGCGCGCACCTGGGGATCGCGATCGGTCTCGCAAGGAGACAACCTCGCTGGCACGCGGCGATTGGCTTTGTCGTTCCGCCGCTCGGTGTTTGGTGGGCACGGCGAGCGAAGATGCGCGCGCTCGTGATCACCTGGGCCGTGTCACTCGTCGTCTATGTTTGTGCGCTCGTCGCGTTGCGTGTGTGACGGCAGGTCCGCGCGAAGAGGAGAGAACGCGGCCGCGAACGCGTACAATGACGTCATGAACCCGTACCAGTCGCACAACGCGGCCCCTGAGGCCGACGCCGACTACGACCTGCAGCACATCAATCCGACGTTCCCGAAAATTGCGGCAGGGTTCACATTGCTCGCAGGCGTGCTCGCGATCCTCAACGCACTGCAGACGCTGATCACGGTCGTCTTTCGCGACAAGATCGTGGCAGTGGGTCCCTATGGGCTCATCGTCATCGGCGCGTCGCTCGTCGTCTTGGCGAAGTACACCTTCACGGCGCGTCGGTGGGCCGCGCTTGGCGGAGTCGTGGCTGGAGCGTTTCTCACAGTGGCGAGCACGATTTGGCTCTATTTTGCGGTCACCAACGGCTTCATCGCGCTCTACGCGATCTGGACTCCCATGGCAGCCATGCTCGCGATCGCTCTGTGCGCCGCAAGTCTGCCCGCATGCGATCGCGCAACCTCCGCTCGCGACCGACTCGCAGCACAAGGCCTCTCGATCGGCCTCTAAAAGGGCGTCGATTTTTTTCGAGAGAGACCCGTTACTTTGCGGACTTTTCGGCGGGCTTCGCGTCAGCAGCCTTCATGTCGTAGCCCTCGATGTGGATCGGGAACTTCGGCGTGCCGAGAGCTCGGCGCTCGCGCTTGTTGCGCGTGCCGTTGGTGGTCTGCTTGCGCTTGCGAATGCGTTCAAACTGCTGCGACGACGAAACCATGATGAATCCTCTGGTGCGCACGTACTGGGGACGGCGGGCGCGGCAATATGCAGAAAAAGGGGAGGGCTGTCAAAGCGATCTTCGCCGTTCCCTGTCGCCGTCCCCGTCCCCGTTCCCGTCGCCGTCCCCGTTCTCGGGTGGGACGACTCCTTGTGTGCTACCCCCGGCGTCATGCACGACGTAGTCATCATCGGCGCTGGTCCCGCAGGCGCTTCGGCAGCGATCGCGCTCCGCCAACGTGGCGTCGAAGACATCTTGCTGCTCGATCGCGACGACTTTCCGCGAGACAAAACGTGCGGCTCTGGATTGTCACCCAACGCCATCAAGCTCGCGGGCGAGCTTGGGATTGGCGCCGACATGGAGCGATTGGCCTACCCCATCATGAGCGTGCGCGTCGTCACGCCGGGCGGTCGCGACATGGTGCTCGCGTCGGACGCCGCAGCGGTCGTGTTGCTTCGTCGCGACTTCGACAACCTGCTCGTGCAGAAGGCGCGATCGATGGGCGTGCAATTGGAGAGCGGCTTCGTCGCACGCGAGTTGATCCGCGAAGGCGGCAGAATCGTAGGCGTTCGTGGTCTCGGCGACGACGGCACGTCTGCAGCCACGCGTGGTCAAAACCTGAAAGAGCGGCGCGGTCGCCTCGTGCTTTGCTCGGATGGCGCGCACTCGATCTTCTCGACCGATGCGCGACCCAAAAAAAGCATCGCGACACTCATGGGTTGGTGGGAAGGGCTCGAGCACACCCCCGGACAGCTCGACATGATCTTCGACAAGAAGGTCTCGCCGCTCTACGGCTGGATGTTCCCCGAGACTTCGACGCGCGTGAACATCGGCATCTGCGTCGACGCAACCGACGACGGCAAACCGACCCGCCCGCTGCGCGAAACATTCGATCGTTTCCTGCACGCCAATTACGGCGGACGCATCGAGCGCGCAAAACAAGTCGGTCGGCTCAAGGGTCATCCGATCGTCTACACGACGTGGGTCGGTCGATGCACCGAACCAGGCGCGTTGCGCATCGGCGAAGCGGCGCGCGTGACGCACAACGCAACAGGAGAGGGCATCTCGCAAGCCATGCAAAGCGGCATTTTTGCGGCAGATGCTGTGAGTGCGGTCTTGAGCGGTCGACAAACCGAAGAGCGCGCGTGGAGTCACTTCGTGTGGCAGCACCGCAAAC
>JAYVXK010001145.1:0-10288 GCA_043785265.1 Myxococcales bacterium
TCTTCTCGATCTCGTCGAGCTACACCGGCAACGACGCCGCGATGACACGCAACATCGGCGGCTACATGAAGCTCGCGGCAAAGGACATCGCGACGATCACGTCGACGAGCGGAATCTATTATTATGGTGTGGGAAGCTTCTATGGCTCCACGAGTGAAGCCCGCGCGTTCAGAGTCATCCAATAATTGGCAGTGACTACTCGACGACGTCGTGCATTTCGATGAACTCGCTCGTCACTTCGGGGCCGAGCGAATAGAAGACCCAGTTGCGCGCCAATGGTGTTTCCTTGGTTGGAACAAACCTTACCTTGGCGAACGTGGCGTCTGCGATCGGGCCCCGCAAGGTAGAAGGACTCAGACTGCATAGGCGACGACGGAAAAGTGCCGCACCTCCCGCTCCAGGACGAGACCGGGCCGGTCACTTTGGTACCTACTTCAAAGAAGTTCAGGCTCGGTCTGCAGGGCGAATACGACGAACTCGCGATGACGAGCGGCTGCAGGCTGCATGTCTCCTCATCTTGGAAGCCTTGTTTCATGGCCGTGGGCGTCGAGCAGTTCGGTCCACTGAACTCGCCAACCACGCGACGTTCACAGGCGTACAACGAAGCTCTCCGTCTGAGGTCACCCGTAGAGTGCACCCCGACGCGTCGTGCACGCAGCGGATCGTGGGCTTCGACACGCACCACTTGACCATAGCCGGTCGACTGGTTGTGCGCCGCGCGCATTCAGCATTCCCGCTGCCGTCCCCGTCCCCGTCTCCGTTCCCGTTCCCGTCCCCGCTCCCGCTCCCGTCGCCGTGGTACCGTGGAGGTCTTACTTGTTGGAGGCCAATCATGCGCGCGCTCGTTCCCGTCGCTCTATGCTTCTCTCTCGCGGGTGCCGCGATGCTGCTCGCGCCGGGATGTGGTGGCGATGACCAGTTGGCCGCTGACGCCAGTGATGATGGGCTCGGCGACGGCGCGGTCGATCAGAACGTCATCAACAACCAGTGCGTCAACGGCACGTCGTGCGGCGACGGAGGGGTGTGCGCCGGCAACGTGTGCTGCGCCAAAGACTTCGCTTGCGGCTCGACATGCTGCGGCGCGAGTCAGGTTTGCGCGTTTCAGCAATGCGTCACTCCAGGCGGGTCGTGCGTCGACAGCACTGACTGTCCACCCGATCAATACTGCGACTACGCGTTGGGCAACAACGACGGGGGGACGGGCGACGCGAGCTGTCCGAGCGGTGCTGTGCAGAAGGCTGGGCGATGCCTTCCCAAGCCGCCGATCTGCGCGCCCGACGCAGGGGCCCCCGATGGCGGCGCCCTGTCATGCCTCGCGCAATGCGAATACCGCGGCGGAGGCACGTTTGCGCCTCAGTTGAAGTTCGCGTGGGGTGGCGAGGTCACTCCTCCCTATTCGACCGACGTCATGATGACGCCCATCGTGATCGAACTCGACGACGACAACTGCGATGGGAAGGTCAACGAGAAGGACATCCCTGAGATCGTCTTTTCGACCTTCGTCAATGGTAACTACCAGGGCAACGGCACGCTCCACGCGATCTCGATCGTGAAGGGCGTCGTAGTCGACAAGTGGGCCAAGGCCGGCGAGGTCTACCCCGGCACGCTGATCGCGGGCGGCGACGTCAACGCGACTCCCGGCAACGAGGTCATCGCGTGCGGCACTGACGGGACCGTCCACGCCTACAACGGCGACGGCACGCTGTTGTGGAAGAGTCCAGCCATCGGCTGCTACATGCCGTCGATCGCCGATGTCGACAATGACGGCGCCGCTGAGGTCGTCGTCGAGGGTGGCATCTTGAATGGGAAGACGGGCACGTTGAAGGCTTCGTTCTCGGTCGCACTCGCGGGCACCTTCGTGGTCAGCGACATCGACGGCGACGGTCAGCTCGACGTGGTCACTTCGAGTCAGGGCTTTCACGCCGATGGGAAGCTCTTCGTGGACACGCAAATAGTAGGCACCTGGCCTGCGATTGGCGACTTCGACAAGGACGGAAAGCCGGAGATCGTCGCGGTCTACTACCCAACGCACACCGTTTCGGTTTGGCACTACGACGCCTCCGCTAGCACCAAATTCACATGGGTTCGGCAGGGCGTCGACATCAACGGCACGGTCGTACAGCATTGCCCTCAAGGGTCTGCTGGGTACACGAGCGGCGGCGGCCCACCGACAGTCGCGGACTTCAACGGCGATCTCGTGCCGGACGTCGCGCTCGCGGGCGGAATTGGATACGCGGTGCTCGACGGCGCAAAAGTCATGAATGGCTCGGTGACGAACCCTGCCACAGTGCTGTGGACGTCGACGACGACAGACTGCTCATCGGCGGCGACAGGAAGCTCAGTGTTCGACTTCGACGGCGATGGGAAGGCCGAGGTCATCTACTCGGATGAGAATCATCTCCGTATTTACGAGGGTCCCACGGGCAAAGTGCTTTGGGAGTCGTGCAACACGACGGGCACTCTGGTCGAATATCCTGTCATCGCAGACGTGGACAATGACGGGCACGCAGACATCGTGGTCGTCTCCAACGCATACGCGAGCCCTTACAGCGCCGAGTATCAATGCAATGACGGCAAGGCGATCGCCCAGGCCGGCGTGCGCGTCTTCGGCGACACGGGCGGCAGTTGGGTTCGCACGCGACGCGTGTGGAACGAGCACGCCTACCACGTCACGAACGTGAACGAAGACGGCACCATTCCCACGGGCGAGAAGCCCAACTGGAAACAACCCGGCCTCAACAACTTTCGCCAGAACAAACAACCCGGCAGCGAGTTCGCGGCGCCCGACGCAGTCGTGTCCATCCGACCCGATTGCGTAGGAAGCTACGCGCTCGTCGCGACTGTCACCAACATCGGCGAGGCGGCGCTGCCTCCCGGCGTGATCGTCGGCTTCTACGCCGGCACGCCCGGCACGGGCCAAAAGCTCGGAGAAGCCGCGACTACGCAGCCCCTGTACTCGGCACAAGCGGAGAACGTGTCGCTCTCACTGCCCAACCCTCCCGCTGGTGTGAAAGACGGCACCGTGCCGGTGTATGCGATCGTCGACGACACCAAAGTGCCGCATCCGTCATGGCACGAGTGTCGGACGGACAACAACACGGGCACGGGCAGCGGCGGCTGCGTGAATCCGAACTAGCGAGTCACCTACCGAAGACTGCGATCACTGCGCGTAGCCGTACTGCCCTGCGGGCGACTTTTGAGAGCGCCCAACAGGCCGCATGATCATGTCCAGTGCCGTTGGGTGGATGCGCGTGAGCCACGTTCTGTCCTGGTCGATCTTGCGCGCGCCGACCACGTATTTGAGCCGCATGACGAGGGCGATCACCAGCGCCACGAGCAAAACGCCAGCGCCCACGAGGGCGATCATCCCACCATCGTCGTCGCCAATCGCCAACCCCATCAGCATGATCAACAGGCCTGGAATGGATGACACACCCGCAATCACATTCCATTTCTTCCATGTCGCGTTGCACGCATTGCAGACTGGTAAATAGAACTCGCTGGTCTTGCGGAAGATGAGTTGAATCAGCGGGCCGAAGAAGCGCGCCCACATCGGGACGTACATGTACTTCTGGTGCCGGTTCTCGAGCGCGCGCGTGGTGCCGCACTTCAAGCAGACCTGCGTGAAGGCCGCCCCGTTGGGGACGACGAGCGCGTCACCGTCCATGTGCACGGGCATTTGCGCGGAAGCTTGCGGGACATAGTGAGCTTGCGGCGCGGCATAGGGGTTCTGTTGCGCTTGATTCATGCACGTCAGCTACGGCGATCGTGGCGCCAACCTTCCCAATTCAGGGCCGCTGGCTCGCGTGCGCCCGCTTCTCGCCTGCCGTCCGTCCGCCGTCCCCGCGCCCGTCCCCGTCCGCCGTCCCCGTCCGCCGTCCCCGTCCGCCGTCCCCGTTCCCGCTCCCGTCCCCGCCCCCGCTCCCGTCCCCGTTCAGTCGACGCGGCCGACAAAAATTGCGTGGCGTGGTCCGCCTTTTTTCAAGCGGGCGCGCACGTGATGCGTCTCCACTGAGAAGCCGTGATACCTGAGCCGATGCTCGAACTTGCGGTCCTCGCGCGCAGACCACACGGCATAGGTCCCCTTGGGTTTGAGTGACGCGCGCGCGGTGATCAAGCCCTCGTTGTCATAGAGCCCGCCGTTCGCGGCTTGTGTGAATGCGCTCGGGCCATTGTCCACGTCGAGCAAGACAGCGTCGAACCGGCCGACACTTAGCGTAAGTGTTTGCGCGACATCGCCGATCTCCACCTGTACACGACTGTCGCGAAGCGGATGATCGGCGAGCGGACCGAGTGGACCGCGATTCCACTCGACCACTGCCGCGAGGAGTTCCGAGATCACCACAGTCGCGCTCGCGGGCAGGACATCGAGCGCCGCACGTAGCGTAAAGCCCATTCCGAGGCCTCCCACGAGCACGCACGGACCTTCCAACTCACGGGCGCGGTCGCAGCCGAAAGTCGCGAGCGCTTCTTCGCTGCCTTTCATCCGACTGCTCATGAGGTCTTTGCCGTCGGCGAGAATCATGAACTCGTTGCCACGCCGAGTGAGCGCCATGGGTGTTCCGTCAGGCGTCGTGGCTTCGCCGAGGAGCTGCCAGGGGATCATTGGACCTAAGCTTAGCTTAAGTCGTCTGGGTCGGGGTGTTTCGGAGTTCGATGAAACTCACTTCTTGCAGTGAGAGACCTCTTCGCGCAGACCCTTCACTTCGCGTTCGAGTTGGCGAATCTCTTCTTGTTGCACCTGCAGCGCCGCCAACGTCATGCTGGTGTAGCCGTAGAGATCGACTCGATCCTTGCCGTGAACAACCGCGACGCTGTCTGGCTGATCTTCGATGATGAAGCCCAGCCGAGGATCGCGATCTCCGATCGTGTACTCGTACGTCGCAAGCTGAGTGTCCAACGCTTGCGTGGCGATGGTTTTTCTTTCGTCGTCGGACAAATAGTGAATGCCCTCTTTGTAGTGCTTGGTCGAAACCGGGCACCCGTAATGTTGCGTGTGCCAGAGCCCCGCCTGACAGACCACACTGATGCTGTTGCAGTCACCATACGAGCACGAGAGTTTGTCAGAAGCGCACGCCGAGCCAACGCGTGGACGAACCTCAGGACAGCCCTGTCCGCCACCACCCTCGCAATGCCAAGTGTTGGGAGTGCCCGCTTCGCATGTATGTCCGACCGGATATTGCGGCCCGCAGTACACGCCGCATGAGCAGGTACCTTGCCCATAAGCGCAGCTGATCGGAGTGGTGCACGAGGCGCCTTCCTTCACGGCCGCGAATGTCCCCGGGCATGCTGGAGCGAGTGGCGGAGTTGGGCAGCCTTGCGTGCTCGGAGTCGTGACCGACCATCCCGACGGATCGCAGCGCGCGATCGTGTCACAGGCAATGTTGGGGTCGGTGCCGTATTCGCACTCGAGCCCTTTCGAGCTGCATGCGCTCGATGCGACAGGAGACTGACTGGGGCACGAGTTCGACAGGCCGCCGTCCGTGTTCGTATTGTCGGGTACGGTCTTTCCGGCACAAGCGATGGCCACGACGACGCTGGCGACCGAGACGAGAGCAAAACCTTTGCGCAACATGGCAACCTCCTGTGTGTGAGTCCCACCGTAGCGCATGGCAACGATGTGAGCGTCGATGACGTGACGGGGTCCGAGAAGGCGCCGCTTTCGCGTAGACGTGAAGCATGGGTAGACTGCTCGCATGGCGCGAGACCTCATGAGTGCGAACGTATTTCCCAAGCCACTGAACGCGTTCTCCACAGGCGACAAAAAGGCTGACGAAGCGATAGCCAAATTGCAGACTTGGGTACTGTCGCCTGCTTCGCCCGCGGCGACCCCAGGCGGCGACGAGTACGACGCGACGACCAAAGCTGCGAGCAAGGTTGCGCCAGACAAACTGCTCGCGCTGCTCGATGATGCCGCATGCGACACGGGCCATTGTCATTGGGACGATAAAGCGATTGCGAAGCTCGGGACGGCCGACAAGAGGGCCTTCAACAAGCACTACGAGGCCGTCAGTCTCGCGCAGAAGACACGCGAAGGGTACCTCGCTTGGCTCATGAACGCGGTGCTGCCCACGGGGCTCACGCGGGTCATCGCGATCGCGGGATCGCCCAAGATCAAGCCGAAGGCGCGTGTGGTCGCTGCGAACGTCCTCTTTTCGCAAACCGATCGGAAGGCGCTGCGAGCCATCGCGGACGGCCTCGATCCGCATAAGTGGGATGGCAAGGACGGCGCGCAACAACAGCGCATGCTCTGGCGCGTGTATCGAACGGGGGCTTACGCGTTGGGAAGGATCGACAAGAACACGGCGTTCGAGCATCTGTCCGGTCTATTCGCCGCGACCGCGATCAAATCTCCTGCAGGCAAGGCGCGCGCAGAGGCGACGCTGAGCGCGCTACTCCACAACGAGGAGATCGATCGGCGATGGCTCGCGGTGTTGTTGCCATGGCTCAAGACCTCCCTCGATATCTCGATTCTGATGGCGCTCAAACAGGCGCCGCCTGACCCAATCGTCGTCGAACCGATTTGCGCATACCTCGGAAAGTCACAGGAGAAGATTAGCTACTTCAACGAGTCGGCCCTCGAAATCCTGGCCCGATCGGCCGACGCGCGCGCGGTGCCTTATCTCAAAGCGGCGCTGCTCCAGAGTTGGACGAACTACCCCCATGCGTTCGAGGGCTTCAAGAACGCAGGCGATCCGACCATGGCGCCGGTCATCCGAGCGTGGCTCAAAGAGAACGGCGACGGTCCGAAGGGCGAGCGCACCAAACTTGGCGAATCGATCGCGCGCCAGTTGGAGGCAAGGGCCAAGAAGGCAGGGACTGCATTGGTTCCGTTTGCGCCACCGCCGAAACCAGAACCCAAGCGCGAAAGACCCGTGTTGAAATTCGAGAAGTGCAAGCCGATGAAGCTGCCGAAGCTCGAGACGCTACACAAGCTCCATTCGGAGACGTTTGCGAAGGCGAAGCTCTCTGCGTGCTTCGACAAGATCGTGCAGCGCGCGGTGTGGCTCGTGCCCACGCGCGTCGACGAGGCGAGTTTGAAGGTAGGCGTCACGAAGCTTGGCGGTCATCCCGATTTGGACGACAAGACGGAATGGCCTCGATTCAAGGGCGAACCGCTCGCGTTCGTCGCACAGATCCGTCTCGAAGAGATGGCACCTCATCTGCCGAAGGGGCTCGTGCCGAGCGCAGGTCTACTCTCGTTCTTCGTTGGAAACGATCCGACCAGCGAACGCGCGGGATATCTCGAACAGGCGCGCGTGTTGTTCATCGGACCAAAGGCGAAGCTCACGCGGCGAGAGGTCCCCGAAGATTTCACCGACCAGATCTTCCAGGCCTGCCAGATCAAACCGATCGCCACACTGAGCCTGCCGTCGCCAAGCAACCAACATGTCACCAAGACGATGAAGCGCGACGAAGTCGAGCGCTACGCAGAAGACTTTGCTGACACTCCTGCGCTGCCCCAGTTTTTGGGCTACCGCGACCATGGCTATGACGCCGAGGAGCCCGCGACTGCGGAACTGCTCCTTCAACTCACGGGCGACAGCCAAAGCGACATGCAGTTTGGCGACTGTGATTACCTGTCGTTCTTCATCGACCGCGCCAAGTTACGCGCCGGAGACTTCTCGAAAGTGTGGCCGCACATCGGCGACTAGTTAGTTAGCCTAAGCTTAGGCTTAGCTTAGGTCGCCGTGTCTGCTTTTCGGATCGCGCGCTCGAGATGAAACATCGACGCAGCAAGGACCAGCCACACGATCGTCCCCACGCCCACATTGGCCGTCGCGTTCATCGTCATGGTCCGGGCAAGAAAGGCGTCTGGTTCGATCGGCGGAGGATCAATGACGAGCAACACCAGACTCGTCGTCACAGAAACCAGAAGAGACCCCGCCCAGGCGAACATGCCAGCAAACCAACTCTGCGCGCTCGGCAACACACCCCGCGTAAACTTGGTGCGGTCACCGAGGTCGATCGTGGCGTGGAGTAGATGATGTGCGATTGCGATGAGCGCGATCGGAGACAACCAGAGACCAAGAATCCCGAGCCAGGCGAGTCGCGGCGAATCTTTTGCGAGCTCGAACAGGATCGGCAAAACGATCGCGAGAGCCATGCTGAAGCCGAAGATGAACGCCCGAAGCAGCAGCGCGCTCAGCCATGCGATCGGATGCGGAAACCAGGCGGGAAGCTTCATTGGGTGACCAATATACGGCAACTTCGGCGAAGTGCCCCCCCGTCCGCCGTCCGCCGTCCCCGTCCCCGTTCCCGCTCCGTCCCCGTCCGCCGTCCCCGTCCCCGTCCCCGTCCCGGCTCCCGTTCCCGTCCCCGCCCGTCCCCGCCTCCCACACCTAAGTGTCCTCTCCTAGACCTAAGTGTCCTCCGCGGGTCGCTCCTTAGTCCCAGGTTCCGACTCCCCCCCGTAAGGCGGCGAAGCCGACTTCGAGGGGGGGACGGCCGACCGGACCGCTCGCCCGCAAGCGCAGAGATGCCGCGCACTCAGGTTCTCTCGATGGATCTCCCGATGGCGCGGCATCTCTGCGCGAGGACGTGCGGTCCGCTCGGCCGGGAGGGGCTCCATCTCATGGATCTCTACGTCATGCTCTCTTCTCCCTGCGCGAGGACGTGCGGTCCGCTCGGCCGGGAGGGGCCCCCTACTTCACTTCAACTCCAAACACTGAAGTGAAAGCTTAGCGCCCGTTGGTGGATTGCCGGTCTTCGAGAAGCGAATCGCTTGGGCGCATTTCCCGTCTTTTTCGACATAACACCAGCCTGCTTTGTCCTGAGCTTCGCAGCTCGTTTTGCTGTCATTGGTGACTTGTTGGAGTTCGCACGCGAGTGGAAGGTCCTTCGCCACAAGCTTAGGATCGGCGGCCAGTCGTTGTGCGTCGAACCGCGTCTGGATGTCGTGCGCCAAAGGAGAGAGACCAGGAACTTGGCTGCACGAGGCGATCCCTACAGGCGGCTCTTCGATCACCAAGCAGGGCGCGGCGTTGTTGTCCACGGTGAGCGGTTGCGGCAAGCACTGCTCACCAAGTTGCGACTTCAGGCGCTCCACGATCGAACTCATCGCGGGTCGATATCCATAGAGCGGGTCGCCTGGAGATTGCTCGGTCACGTGAGCCGGGCAGATCGACGAGACGATACCTTGGTCGCCCAACTTCTTGGCCAAGAGCAACTCGCGAACCGTGGGATAGGCCTTCGCGCGAACCTGCACATTGGGGCTAGCCGGATTGCAAACCGAGGGCACCTCGGTAGTCTGGCGACCACCCGCCCCTTCGCAGTCGCAGGTGAAATCGTTGGCTGCGCAGGTCCGTGGTTGCGTGAGTGGGAAGGTGCAGGCGTACTCGAGATCGACGCGACCGTGTGCATCGGTGGTCCACTCACGTCCTGAGATCGGGTCTGCATTCACGGAGGCAGACGGGTCGGGAAGGCCTGAGCGCGGAGCATAAGACTCGATCATGTGCGGGTCGATCCCCGTGGTGTCGAGCCTGTCTGGATCGCGACCGAGGATGCGCTGCCAATCCGTCTCACTGAGTTTACCGTGTTGCGGATCGGTAGGAGAGTCGTGCAGCAACGCTCCCGGCACACCGCCGATGTGCGCAAAGTAGATCATGTCGGCAGTGCGGGGCCCGAGAGGCAAGTTGCACAAGGCCGCAGGATCTGTGTTCGATCCATCTGGAAGCTGGGCGGCAAAAAGCGGATTGGTGCAAGTGTCTGTCCCGACGTAGTGGCCCGCGCCTTTTGGATACTCGCCGTTACGATCGGGTACCTTGGTGGAGGTAAGACCGTGAACGTACCTTCCTACGGGGTACTGAGGGTCGACGCCGTACTTTTGCTTCATGTGGACGTGTCTTAGGTTCGCGTCGAATCCCCAGTCACTCGGAGTCGACCAAGCCGTGGCGCACGTGGGATCGGTAGACGCATCTGGGAGCGCGCCGCACGATGTGCACGAGGGGTCGAGTGGGTTGATCGAGCACGCCGAAGTGCCACGCAGGGGATGCCAAGTCGACTGCATGAACAGATTGCCCTGACCGCGCAGAGAGCGCACATCGATCTCCGAATCGTTCTCGTCCGTGAGATCGAGCACGACCACGAGCGAGTCCGGACGCAGGAAATCATGCCGCTGCGAGAGAATCGTCTTGTCCACACCCGACCATGCACCGGCCCCGCCAGTGCCATCCAGTTGGTCATAAGGATCGGGCTGAATCATGAAGCGATAAAACGCCTCGAGCTGCGATTCGATCCCACACCCGTTTTGGTGCACGCCGGTGATCGCATCTTGAAATGCACTCAT
>JAYVXK010001146.1:0-3182 GCA_043785265.1 Myxococcales bacterium
CGTGTGCTTGGTCGTCGCGTCTTCGAGTGCGTTGCGATCATTTCCAGCGTGCACCAACGCAACGAGTGACTCATCGCGACTGACTGCCGCGAGCGCGTCCGCGTCTTTGTTCATGACGGCGATCGTGGCTTCTTTCTGCAGCGAAAGCGGCAGCGCATCGATCAGAGGACGCACGATGCCCGCGTCTCCTAGGTCGATGGTGAACTCGTCGAGGCCCGCCGACTCGAGTGCGGCGCACGTCAGTTCGAGAATCTCCAAGTCTCCGTCGAGCCCATCCACTCCTGCGAGTTCGACGCCCACTTGTGGAATCTGTCGATGCTTGCGCGCACGACCTACGCGTCGCCTCAGCACAGTTCCTTCGTAGGCCAGGCGAAAAGGTGGGGGGCGATCGAGCAAACGCGTCGCCAAGATGCGCGCGATCTGCGGCGTCATGTCTGGACGCAGGGCAGCGACTTCGCCTGATTCGGGTTCGATGAAGCGCAACACTTCGCTCGCAGGCAGCGCACCAAGTCCACGCTCGAGCACCTCTGCAAACTCGAAGGCTGGCGGGACCACGAGCGCATATCCGAACGACCTCATGCGTGCGAGCACGCGTTGCGTGAGGAGTTGCCGCTGCGACGCTTCTTCGGGCAAGAAATCGCGCATCCCCACAGGGAGCGGGTGCGCTAGAGGCTGACGTTCGCGACTTGTCTCGGTCGGTTCGAGCGGGCGACGCGCATCGCTTTTTTGCACGCGGAGAGCATTCACACGGAAGGCACACGGGGTCAAATCGCGCTGTGCCTCTCTCCGTCACCTGTTTGCGCACCGACACCTGCTGATTCTGCGAATGAGCCTTTTGCAGCCCTTTCGTGCTCGGCACAGTGTTCGCTTAGACGACTGCATGGCCTACTCAGTCGAACGTACCCTCCTCGAGAAGGCCACCGCGGGCGACCCGGTGGCGATGAGCAAGCTCACCCGCGAGCTCATCCCTCATATCGAACGCCAATTGCTGCGCTATCCCGTGACCGAAGAGGACCGACGCGATCTCCTCCAGGTAACGCTGATGCAAATCATGCGACGCCTGGGTTCGTTCCGCGGCGATTCGAGCTTCTCGACGTGGCTCTTTCGTGTCACCGCAAACGAAGCGCTGATGATGATGCGTTCGCAGCGACGGGCTCGCGTGCGAGTCACCACCGGCCTCGACCTGGAGGACCTCGCCAAACTCCCGGCCTCCGCAGACGACGCGATCGTCAGCGCAGACGTCGGCGCCGCGAACAACGAGCGCGATGCGTTGGTTCGCGATGCTCTCGACGCGCTGCCCGACAGTTACCGAGACGTCGTGGTCGCTCACTATCACCAAGACCTCGGTCTGCAAGAAATCGCGACTCGCTACGACCTCACAGAGAGCGCCGTTCGTTCACGCTTGCACCGCGCGCGCGCTCGTCTGCGGACCATGCTCGAGGCGACTCCTGTGGCCGCCGAGGCGCGCTTCGGTCGCAGCGCTCCCGCAGAATATGGCCTCGATTTAGCCGCTGAGTAAACGCTTCCCTCGGACACTCGCTTGTCCGAAACTGCGCCATGCTCTTCGACGTTCAGCGCTTGTTGTCGCTCGGCCGCGTCTCGGCTTTTGCGATCTCTCCACGTGGTGATTGGGCCGCGGTCGCAGTCACTCGTTACGACACGGACCAGGCCAAGTTCGTCTCGTCGATCTGGCGCGTGCCCTTCGATAGGCCCAACAGCGCGTCTCCGCTCACGCGCGGCACCCACAACGATCGCGCCCCGGCGTTTCGACGCGACGGAACGCTTTGTTTCGTGTCGAACCGCAAGCGCACGGCGAAAGAGGACGACGCGCGGGATCAAGTGTGGGCTCTGCCTGCGGAGGGTGGCGAGCCGATCCCGATTACCGACGAGCCCCTTGGCGTGTCGTCATTTCGCGTGGCAAAGCGGGGAGACCGCATCGTCGTCATGGCCGACGTGCTGCCGAATGTCGCACCACAAGACCAGCGCGCGCGAGCCAAAGAGATCGAAGACAAAGGCCCCTCTGCTCTTCGATACACGAGCGGACACGTGCGCCATTGGGATCATTGGCTCGGTCTCGCTGCGCCTCATGTGATCGCGTACGAGGAACGCGGCGGTGGAAGGCGCGATCTCACTCCCAACGCAGATCGCGAATACCGCGGAGATCTCGAGTGGGATCTCTCCGAAGACGGCAGCACTGTCGCCATCGTCGAACGCACATTCGCCAAAGACCGCTGCCAAGACTCCGCGATCCGTTTGATCGATACCCGCACGGGGTCATCGAAGTTGCTCGGTGTGGGCGACAACCTCATGTTCGATCATCCGAGACTGTCGCCGTCGGGCCGCGCGGTCGCGTGCACGCATCAAGTCCGTTCTCGGAGCGCTCACGGGAAAATTTCTCTCGCTGTGCTCAGCGCTGAGACGGGAGCGGCGCGCATCGCGGGCGTCGCGTGGGATCGGTGGCCGATGCCACAAGCCTTCACCAGCGAAACGACCTTGCTCGTCACGGCCGAAGAAGATGGGCAGAGTCCCGTCTTTTCAATGGATCTGAGCAACGACCAGGTCACGCGCGTGACTGCAGCCAGCGCGAAGGGCTCTCACCAGGCGATTGTCGTGCACGAGAAGCTTGTTTTTGGCCTCCGTCACTCTGTCACGGCTCCGCCCGAGTTGTTCCGTACACAACTCGGAACTGAAACGATCCCCGAGGTCATGTCTGAGCTCTCTGGCTTTTCAAAAGAAGAAGCGGACGCCGTCGTCGTCACCGAGATGCGCGTGCCGTCGACGGACGGCGTCCCCATTCACACGTATGTCGTGGCTCCGCGCGGAGTGACGAAGCCTCCAGTGCTCATTTGGATCCATGGCGGACCCATCGGCGCGTTTGGTGATCTCTGGCACTGGCGATGGAACGCGATGGTGATGGCCGCTCGCGGATATGCCGTCGCGCTGCCGAATCCGCGCGGATCGACAGGTTATGGTCAAGCTCATGTCGAGGGGATCTGGGGAAACAAGTGGGGAGCACAATGCTACGAAGACGTGATGGCCGTGGCGGACGCGCTCACCAAACGCCCGGACCTAGACGGCTCGCGGATGGCGGCGATGGGCGGCTCGTTCGGCGGCTACATGTCCAATTGGATCGGCGGACACACGACGCGCTTTTTGGCGCTGGTGACTCACGCGAGCATCTA
>JAYVXK010001147.1:0-3175 GCA_043785265.1 Myxococcales bacterium
GACCGACACGTCGACGCGCTCGAAATAGCCGAGCGCCATCACGCGTCGGCGTGACTGCTCTTTGCCGCTCTCGGAGTAGAGCTGACCCTCTTGGATCTCGAGCTCGCGCCGAATCACTTTGTCGCGCGTCTTGGTGTTGCCTTTGACCTCGATGCGCTCGATGCGCACGGGCAAGTTGCGCTTGATCGGAATGATGATGTCGACCTGCGACGTGACGGGATCGACCTCGGTCTCCGGATCGGCTTCGACGTTGTAAAATCCGGCGTCTTTGTAGAGCGTTCGCACGCCGTCGAGGTCTTTGACGACTTCGGCGCGATTGAAGTAGTCACCTGACTGCGCTCGGATCATCTGCCGCAACGCGCGTCGTCCGCCTAGGGGTTCGACCTCCGTGCCGTCGGCGTTCTTCTCGTAGACCTTGAGCTGACGAATCTTGAAGCGTGGGCCTTCGTGGATCACGACGGTGATCTCGATGCCGCCGCGATCGGGCGTCAGCATGACGCGGGGCGTGCCGATCTGCACGTTCATGTAGCCCTTGTCGTAATAGAGCGCGCTGATGAGGAGCACGTCGCGTTCGAAGATGTCTTGGCGGAAGGGACCGCCAGATCCGAACGACAGCAAGCTGCTCTGACCGGTCTGCATGACCTCGCGAAGATCGTCGTCGGGGATGCTCTCGTTGCCGATGAACGTGATGCGGCGAACGCTGACTTGGCTGTGCTCGACTATCTTGAAACGAACGACGACCTCGTTGTCGCGCTGGTCTTCGACGACAGGTTCGACCTCTGCGAGGAAGTATCCCTTCTCGGCGTACGCATCTTTGATTTTTTGCGCCGACCGCCGAACTGCGGGGCGCGAGAGGATCGTGTTGGGTTTGAGCTCGATCGCTTCGTTGAGTTTTTCTGCGTCGAGTTCTTCGTTGCCCTCGAATTCGATCGACTTGATGTTGGGGCGCTCTTCTACTTTGAAACGAAGACGCACTCCGCGGTCGGTCGTCGTCAGGTCGACTTGGATCTCGTTGAAGAAGCCAGAATCCCAGAGAGCACGCACGTCACTGGCGAGGTTTTCGATCTTGAAGAGGTGGCCGACCTTCATTCGCAGGTAGCTGCCGACGTCGTCTTGCGACACGCGTCGATTGCCTTCTGCTTCGATGGCGATGATCGGCAAACCCTCGGCCTTTTCAGCGTCGGTCGGCGTGAGTCGCACGACAGGGCCGGGGTCATTGGCTTGCGCCGCGCTTGCGTCTGGGCTCGCGGCTCCCGCATCGCCGTTGACTTGCTGCGCGACGACGACACTCCCATCGCGACTCTGCGCACCAGCGTCTGCGGCTTGCGCGAGCGCGGTGCGTGCGAACAGCAGGCTGATGCAGGCGATTAGCCATGCGACGACCATCCCGCCGAAGCGTGCGCGCAAGAGGGAGGCAATCGGGAAGATTGAGGGCATCTGGAGGCGCGGGAGCAGCGAGCGAGCACGCGCGGTAGCGCTACGAAGGAGGCTCCTCGTAGCGCACGATTGCGTGCGGGGTCAACGTCGTTTGGTGCACAGGCGCCGCGGAAATTCCTTGCGATCCGCGCGCGGACGCATGAGCGCTCTGGTTTATTCCAAACTCGACGTCTCGGCGGATGGACCAACTGTCCCAGTCTGGTGTCGACCACGCCGCATAGCGGACGTGCCGTCCGAGCGCGAAGATCCAGGTTCTGCACGTATCCACCAAACCACGGACGACAGCAGAATCGCGAGAGGCAACAGGAGCATCGCGTGCTGCATGCTCGACTGATCTGCGATGACGCCGACCAGTGGTGGGCTCCAAAGATCACCCAGCAGGTGAATTGCAAAAATGCTCACGGCCATGGCGCTGGTGCGAATGCCTGCCGGCACGGACATCAGCAAGGCTGCGTTGATGGGAGAAGTCGACAAGAACAACGCAGCCTCGCATACGAAGATCATCACAAAGAATCCGGTCGAAGTCGGCGCCAGCAAGCACGCCAACGCGAACGGCGCCCCAAGCGCGCTGGCGATCGCACACACCCGCAAGTGCCCGAGAGCTCCTGCGCGATTTTTCGTTTCGAGCGAAGCCTGCGACTCGGCTTTTTTGGCCGCTTGGTCGCCCCACCAGCCGCCCACGCCAGTGCCGATCGCGCCAGCTGCGACGAGAATCAATCCAAACGCGTAGTTCGCTTGATCGAGTTTTGTGCCGTAATGAGCGTGAATGTACTTCGGCGCCCAATGAGCGAAACCGCCGAGCGCGAACGTGAAGAAGCAATAGCCAAGGACCGCGCGCACATAGATGCGCTCCTTGAGCAATGGAACGAGCATCTGGAGCGGGCCCTCTTTTTTTCGCTTGGAAAGAACTCGCGCGGGCTCTTTGATGAAAAGGCACAAGAGCGCGAAGAGCGCGCCCGGACCGCCGGCAACATAGAAGGCGACCCGCCAGTCCCAGTGCTTTTGGATGAAACCGCCAAGCAAATAGCCGAGCGCCGACCCAACCGGGATGGCCAGATAGAACACACTCAGCCACTTTCCTTTGCGATCGGCTGGTGCGAGGTCATCGATGATGGTCGGCGCAACCGCGGCATAGCTGGCCTCACCGACACCCACCACGGCGCGCGCTGCCATCATTTCCCAGAACGTGTGCGCATGGCCGGACGAATAGGTCGCGGCACTCCAAATGAGAACACCCACGGTCATCAGCCCGCGTCGCGTTTGCCAAATCATCCACGGCGCGTCGGGTGAATCCGTCGCGCGATCGCCGAGCCAGCCAAAAACAGGGCTCATCGCGAAGTAACCGACGAGGAATGCAGTGGCGAGGAGGCCACCTTGTGTCTCTGAGAGACTCAGATCAGTCTGCACGCGCGACAACACTGCCGCGAGCACCGTGCGGTCGACGTAGTTCACGAAGTTCAGGCCCGTGAGGAGCGCAAGGATGAACGCCGGCCTACGAATCATGGCGCATTCTGCTTGGTGTTGACCACGCTGCGGGGTACCCGCAGACGTGCCGTCGCCTTCGTCAACCTCATGAGAAAACGCACCCTAACAGCGTGCGCAGATGGGTTCGTCGTCGAAGCGCGGTTCGTTCCAAACGACTTTCAAAGCTTGACATCCGTTCACCCTTGGGTTTAGCGGTGAGTTTCATGGCGAAGTCGTCGGCCAAGCCGCCCAAACAAAAGCCCATCGCGAAGCC
>JAYVXK010001148.1:0-3171 GCA_043785265.1 Myxococcales bacterium
GCCAGACGAAAACAAAGTGAACAGCTGCGCCGCTGGATCGTCGTACACACGCACGAAGCCATCGTTGACCTTCTCGTGCCCGCGAACGAGTGCGTTGCACCCGACCCGCTGCATGAACGCTTTGAACTGCATTTTGCCGAACGCAAAGCGCGCGCTTTTGTCCTGCAAATCAGCCGGAATCACGTCTGCCGTCGAGGGATCGCTCCACATCATTTGAAAGCGCATGTCGGAGTCATTGAGCGACGAGAGATCGTGGTAGCGCTCCTTGAGGAGGCGATCTCGCGGGATGCCGCCGTGCACGAACATGGTGCGATCGATGAAGAGCACATTGGGCATCTTCTCGAACACGGCTTGGTAGTGACGAAACACATCGATCGGCAAGTGCGGCTTCATGGTGTTGATCGCCTCGGCCGGTTTCACGCCGCCGTACATGTTGCCTTTGTATTCGACGTAGTACTCATGGTTGCCGCGCAGGACGAACACGAACTCGGGGGCCGTCGCGAAGAGTTGCAGCACCGCGCGCAGCACACCGTTGAGCGAAAACAAGCCGCGATCGATGTAGTCGCCGAGCAAGATCAAACGTGGCTCGGCGTTGTTTTGCGGATCGCGGCGAAACGCGTCGACGCGATCGAAGAAGCGCGACTGCATGAGTGTCGACTTGAGGATGCTGTAGCAACCATGCAAGTCACCCAGCACGGTCAGCTCGTATTTGCGGCCCGGCACTGTGGACATCACATAGACGTGCTCATCTAGAAACTGCGGCTGCCCTGCAAACTCTTGCACGCTCTTGTGGCCTGCGAGTTTGCCCATTCCTGCTTTCCGCTGCTCGTCCCACAACTCGACCACGCGATCCAAAAGCTGACGATCGCCCGTGATTTGCTTGGAGATACGCGTTGGGTCTGCCGAGTAGTGAAACTCGGTCGGCGCGAAAAACGGATGGTCTTGTCCGCTTGCGGGCGCATGGGTCGCGGGCTCGACTCGCACAGCGGTCGCGCCATCGTCTGCGTCGTCTTCGAGTTCGACACCTGTCTCGGCGTTGAGCAGGTTGCCGATCTCTGCGCGGAACTGCGCCTCGGCAGGATGCACCTCGCCGTCGGCCATGATGAGGTCGTCGATCGTCGCCATGAGTTGTTCTTGACCACCGCGATCGAAGCTCTGAAAAATCTCGAAGCAGCGCACCTTGAGTTTGCTGTGCACGAAGTCCGTTTGGTCTTCTTTGTCGGCCACTGACTCGGTGAAGAGATCTTTCACGCTTTGATCGATTCCCTCGAACACCTCGTGAAAGTGCGCCGTGAATTTGCCGACGACTTCTTTCTTGGTCGCTTCGTCGGTGCCCGCCATCGCCCCGTCGGCGCGGTGTTTGACCAGTTGCGCGATGTAGTCGCGAACGAACGCCTTCTCCTTTTGATCGAAGTCGCCATCGATGTACCCGAAGGTCACCAGATAAAAGATGATGGCGTGCATCTGCTGCTCGGCCTGGTTCGGATCATCGCTGAAGGTCAACATGTGCGCGAGAGTCTACCAGTCACCGCTTGCCGAGTGAAACGGCCTGTAGACATGATACATCCCACCATCATGGCCCTCACCGAACCCATCCGCGCGCAGATCGACGAACTCGTTCACAAGCATCAGGTGGTCTTGTTCATGAAAGGGACGCGCCACTTCCCGCAGTGCGGCTTTTCAGCCTCGGTCGTGGGTGTGCTCGCGCAATATGTGCCCACCTTCGAGACGGTGAATGTGCTCGCGTCGCCTGAGATGCGCGAAGGAATCAAAGAGTATTCGAAGTGGCCAACCGTCCCTCAGCTGTACATCGACGGAAAATTCGTCGGCGGCTCGGACATCGTGCGCGAGATGCACGAGTCGGGAGAGCTCGCGACGCTGCTGGGTAAGAAACCTGGCCAGACCGAGTCGAAGGCTCCCTCGATCACGATTGCTCCGCGCGCAGCGGATGCGATCAAAGATGCCTCGAAAGAGGCAGGCGGCGATCCGCTTCGCGTCGAGATCGGGCCTAAATTCGAGGTCGATTTGTATTTCGATACCAAGAGCGCAGACGACTGGGTCATCGAACAAAGCGGCGTGACTGTGATCGTGGCCAAGTCGGTGGGTGCTCGCGCCAATGGCGTCTCGATCGACTACGTCGAAGGCGCGGGTTTTCGCGTCGACAATCCGAACGCGCCACCCAAGGTCAAGTCGATGAGCGCAAAGGAGCTCAAGCGAGCGCTCGACGCAAAGGAGAATTTCTTGCTGCTCGACGTGCGCTCGGACGCGGAGATTCGCACGGCCAAGATCCCGGGTTCACGCCCGCTCGATCCAGACGTCGTCGAATCCACGCCAAAAGACGCCAAGCTCGTCATTCAATGTCACCACGGTGTTCGCAGTCGTGCCGCCGCAGAACAGCTCCTCGAGATGGGCTTTCGCAATGTGTTCAATCTCGAGGGCGGCATCGACGCATACAGCGACGTCGATCCAAGCGTCCCGCGTTATTGATCAACGCCCATGAAGATGCGCGGGCCTTCGCACTGACCCCACGTGCCCGCCTCGCGACAGGTGCGATAACCCTTCGCGCAGTCCACGTGGATGCCCGTCGTGCGATACACCGTGCCGCAATACACCTGCGCGCCGACTCCCGCGTCCGTGCACGAACACCCCTCCGCGGGCGGGTCGCATGGATCACTGGGAACCACCACGATCCCGCTGTCCTTCTCTTGCCTGCTCGCGTCGTCGTCGCTCGTCACCACCAAAAACGGCGGATGGTCCCCACTCGAACACGCGAGCCATCCACTGCTGCACATGGCGACACTCAGGATCGCCAGCAGAACGCGATGAAGGCGCATGATACGAACGTAGCAGATCTCAGAGTGAGACCGACGCCCCGAAGGTAAAGCTCCGCTCGCCGATCGCGGATCCGCCTGCAAATAAGCCGATGCGCGAGATGGACGCCGCGAGGCCGCCGCCAAGCGCGTAGTGGTATGCGTCTGTTCCGGTGACCGGACCTGAGTGCGCGGCGTCGATGGTGTGCGCCCAAAAGACGGGTCCGCCGAAGACATTGGCGGCGAGATAAGGTGTGAGCGTTGCGGTTTGCGGTCGACCGACTGTGGTGCCGACCATCGCGCCGAAGCGGAAGTCGATCGCAGCGATGGGCTTGTCGTCACTCGTGCTCGCGACCATGAA
>JAYVXK010001149.1:0-3171 GCA_043785265.1 Myxococcales bacterium
CCGGGGGTGGCGGCGGCGGTGGTGCTCCAGCCTCCCCGTTGCTGGTGCTGGTGCTCGATGGGTTGCCCGCGTCAGGTGCGACTGTCGCGCCGTTCTCGGTCACCGTAATCTGACCCTCGGGATCAGGCTGTCCGTCAGCATTCCTATCGACTGCGATCGTGATCGTCCCATCGGCATTGTAGATCCACCACTGGTCGACGCGGCCGTTGTTGGACGTGTCGCGCTCGCGCTTGGTGCGCCGCCCGCTCTCGTCGTAGTAGTCCCACGTGTCGACGCGTCGTTGACCGGTCGTATCGAGCATGCGCAGGGAGAGCTTGCCCGCTTTGTAGATCTCGATCGCACTAATGGCGTCTGCGTGCTCGAAGGAGAGCTCGCGGCGCCGCAGGTTTCCCGCGTCGTCGTAGTATTCGTACATCTCGGGCTTGCTGTCGTGATTGAGGTCGGTCACGCGGCAGATCTGGCGGCCGGACTTCGCGTCCACCACACTCGTGATGTCGGGCTTGCCGTCTCCGTTGGCGTCGATCGCATCGGCCTTGCCCATGCTGACGTCGCACTTCTCGTGCTGAATGGTCTCGTCGACCGCAGCTGCCGCTTTGCCGTCAGGAGTCGTGGTCGGCTTGGTTTCGTTGCTGCTGCACGCCCAAGCCAACAGGGCTACGGCGATGGCCGCGGATGCGCCCCCGCGCATGGGCAAAGTGCGTTTCCCAAATGAGCAAAGAATCATCGTTTTCCTATGCATGGCAGAGCGCAGGCGCATCGTCGGCGGGCACGATAGCCGCGCGCGGTGCAATGGGGCAAGCCCAGGCTGAGTGAATGGGAAGTTGGCGCTTTGGGATCTCGAGAACGAAGCACGACATCGTCAATCGTTAGCAGGCTTACGATCTCGCAGTCCCAGCGGGCTCAACAACCGCCGACTGCACGTTTCCGACCAACCTTTTACTGCATCTAAAACACTAAATGTTGTGCCATAAATACCTACTATTAAACATTTATTTTCATTTCGAGGCTCTCCTTGAAACATGACGTATGTTCACGTATTGTATGTTCGTTCTGGTGGTAGCAATTCACGCGCGCCCAACCCCCGAGAAGTAGGCTACAGAATGCCCCCCAGCATCACGTTTGCGCCTTCGAGGAAGTCCGGCGATGTCTCGTAAGAAAATCTCGACCACCATCTACGTCACTGCGGAACAGAGCGATCGGCTCAAGCTTCTGCATGAGCGCACAAAGGTGCCGGTCGCCGTCTACATCCGCGAGGGCATCGACTTGGTGCTTCGTCACTATCAGCACATCCTGCCTGGTCAGTTGCCTTTGGTGGACGAGCCTGGTGGCCGTCGCGCAAAAGAAACCCGCGAAACCGAAGACGAGCCCAAAGAAGCCCCTCGCGTTCGAAGCGATCGCAGCTCGCCCTCTCTCGCGGCTGAAGCACAGAAGAAGTGACCTGCTCACCGCGCATGCTCATGTGCGTGTGCTAAGAGCAACGACCGCTAAAGAGCCGCCTCCTGCATGCCTACGTCGCAGTCTCTCATCAGAAATTTTTCGATCATCGCGCACATCGATCACGGTAAATCGACACTCGCTGATCGCATCCTGGAGATCACCCACGCCGTCAGTGAGCGTGAGGCGCGCGAACAGTTCCTCGACAAGATGGACATCGAGCGCGAGCGCGGCATCACCATCAAGGCGCAGAACGTTCGGCTCAAATACATCGCAAAAGATGGCACTTTATATCAGCTCAATCTGATCGATACGCCAGGTCACGTCGACTTCAATTACGAAGTGTCGCGCTCGCTCTCGGCCTGCGAAGGCGCGATCTTGGTGGTCGATTCGACGCAGGGCGTCGAGGCGCAGACACTCGCCAATGTGTACCTGGCGCTCGATCAAGGACTCGAAATCCTGCCCGTGCTCAACAAAGTCGATTTGCCATCGAGTGACGTCGAAAAGACACGCGAGCAGATCGAACAGGTCATTGGTCTCGATTGTGCGGACGCCATCTCGTGCAGCGGCAAAACTGGCGTCGGCGTGCCTGCGATCCTCGAGCAGATCATCGCGAAGGTGCCGTGCCCCAAAGGCAAAGCGGATGGGCCGCTTCGCGCGCTCATTTTCGACACTTGGTACGACAGCTATCGCGGCGCCATGGTCATGGTGCGGGTGGTCGATGGATCGATCAAGCGCGGCGACAAGATTCGCTTCATGGCCACCAAGCGCGACTACGAAGTCATCGAACTAGGCAGTTTTCAGCCATTTCCTGTCGCTCTCGACGAAATCGGTCCTGGAGAGGTCGGCTTCCTCGCCGCCAACATTCGCAGCGTCCACGACACCAAGGTCGGCGACACGGTCACACACACCTTGGTGTCGAAGCAGGCCACCGAAGCGTTGCCTGGTTTCAAAGACGTCAAGCCGATGGTCTTCGCGGGCATCTTTCCCACCGACAGCTCCGACTACCCTGCCCTTCGCGACGCGCTCGAGAAGCTCCACCTCAACGACTCGGCGTTCAACTTCGAGCCGGACTCGTCCGAAGCGCTTGGTTTTGGATTTCGCTGCGGGTTTTTGGGGCTGCTCCACATGGAGATCATCCAAGAGCGACTCGAGCGTGAGTTCGACCTCGATCTCATCACGACTGCACCGAGCGTCGTCTACCAAGTCTACAAGAACGACGGCGAGATGATCATCGTCGATAACCCTGCAAAATTGCCTGCTCCGCAGTTCATCGACCGCATCGACGAGCCCTTCGTGAAGATGGCGATTCACGTGCCCACGGAGCATGTCGGCGCCGTGTTGGCGCTCTGCCAGGACAAGCGCGGCACCCAACTCGACATGAAATACGCGAGCAAAGATCGCGTCATCATCATGTATGAGCTCCCCTTTGGCGAAGTGCTCTTCGACTTCCACGACAAATTGAAGAGCGTCTCGCGCGGCTACGCGTCGATGGACTACGAGGTCATCGGCTACAAAACCGGCAACCTCGTCAAGGTCGACATGCTCGTCAACGGAGACCCACTCGACGCCCTCTCGATCATCGTCCACAAGGATCGGGCTTACGCGCGCGGTCGGTCGCTCGCCGAGAAGCTCAAAGAATTCGTTCCACAACAGCAATACGAAGTGGCCATCCAAGCGGCCATCGGTGGCAAGATCATCTCGCGCGAGACTGTGCGTGCGCTACGCAAAGACGTG
>JAYVXK010001150.1:0-3167 GCA_043785265.1 Myxococcales bacterium
CAAGCTCACGTCGAAAGGACCGATCCTCTTCAAGCAAGAGCGCGTAGGTCTCTACGGCGAGCCGTTTCACATGCTCAAGTTTCGCTCGATGGTGATCAACGCTGAGGAGCTCAAGGCAAAGCTCGCCGCGATGAACGAGCAGAGCGGCCCAGTGTTCAAGATGAGCCGCGATCCCCGGGTCACGCCCGTCGGTCGTTTCATACGCAAATTCAGCATCGATGAGCTGCCACAGTTCATCAACGTGCTGCGCGGCGAGATGACGGTCGTGGGTCCTCGCCCACCCGTTCCACCGGAAGTCGCCAAGTACGAAGCGTGGCAGCGACGCCGACTCTCCGTGCGCCCAGGCATCACGTGCGTCTGGCAAGTGAGCGGTCGCAACGAGATCGGTTTCGAGGAGTGGATGTATCTCGACATGCAGTACATCGACCACTGGAGTCTGGGTCAGGACTTCCGTCTCATCTTCAAGACGGTCCCGGTGGTGTTGCTCGGACGTGGCGCTAGCTGATGAAAAAACTTCCCTCGACTTCCCATAAGCGAACCAAAAGTGGCGGCTTGAAACCCAAGTCCGTCCCGACGATCGATCTGCGACGAAGTGTGCTCGTGGTCGACGACATGCCGTCTGAGCGCAAGCGCATTCAGGTCTGGCTCGAGGAGGAAGGTTTCGTGGTGCGCTCCGCATCAGAATACGACTCCGCCCTCAAAGAACTCGAGAAGCGCATGCCGAATCTGATCTGCATCGATCTCACGCTCCCGCGAGAATCTGGCCTCGATCTGGTCGAGACAGTGCGCATGCGATGGGGGCGCCAAGCGGTGCCGATCATCGTGATGAGCGAGCGCCACTCGCCAGAGCACATGGCAGACGCAGAGCGCGCTGGAGCGAACGCATTCTTGAAGAAGCCCTTCACAGGTCCGACCCTGTTGAAGTACGTCCGCTTCATGATGGACGGCGGAAACGCCAGTCGGCCGAGTGTGCGTCGCCTCCAACCGGTGGACGACGACTAGGAGTGTGGTGTTTTTCGCCGATACCGGCGCGATCGCTGCGTCGGGGGTCGTCACCGTGCGCGGAGTACGGCTCCTCCGCCCCGCCGCAGCGCTCGCTTGGTCTCGACGAAAACCACCGCGCTCCTAGAACAGGGATGGGGACCGGTGCGGGGACGGCGGACGGGGACGGCGACGGGGACCGGAAGTTACATCGTCTTGACGACTCGGAAGCCCAGACCCGTTCCGCGCTTGGTCGCAAACGCTCGCATGCGCGATGCGGAGTGGCAGGGGTATTCTGCAGTGCCCCACGACCCGCCGCGTGACATGCGAAACCCAACCGTGTCGCGCGGAGAGCCTGGGGTCGGCTCGGCGCTCGCGAGAGCTTGATCGGCTGCCAGTTCGCCTTCGATGTCGGCCACCCAGTCGGTCATTCCCCCAGCCAAGTCGCGCACGCCGTAGGCACTCTCGTCGACCGCGAAACTTCCGATCGGTTCGGCTTGACCAAAGCCTGGGCGGGAGTCTCTCATTTTGCAAAACGACGGATCGAAGGCATTTCCCCATGGAAACGCGCGTCCGTCGACACCACGCGCGCTCTTTTCCCATTCCCATTCAGTAGGAAGTCGATAGGCGGCGTTGCGCTTTTTTCCCAGCCAGCGGCAGTAGGCCACGGCATCGAACCAGTCGATGCACATGATTGGAAGTGCGCCGACGGCTTCGGGAGGACAGAACCTCCGCGCCTCCTCTCCCTCGACGATGCGATCGTAGCGGGGCACCCAAGCACCTCGGGCGTCCTTCACCGCGAGCACGCCTTCTCCAGTGTCGTCCTGCGGGAGTCGCTTGAGCGCCATCGCGGGGTCAGTCGTCGAGAGTTCATTGATGAACGAGAGGTAGTCGGCGAAGGTGACTGGGAATCGCGAGATGGCAAAACTTCCTACGATGACCTCGTGCCTGGGAAGTGACTGGTAGGCCTCGCTGTCTCCACCGAGCACGCAAGGTCCGTTGGGCACGTAGATGAAGCCATCGCCGATGTCGGCGTTCGCGTAGAGATCGACTTCCAGTGTCTGGTGCTCTCCGCGCCGACACAGGACCGGAAGTCTGGTGTCGCGGCGACCGTGGCATCGCACGATGAGGAGCCAACTTCCAGGTTCGAGTTCCACTCGCGACAAGGGAGTTCTCCCGAGTGGGCGAGGTCCCTCGGCGACGAGCACGCGGTCACGCGGGGACCACCGATACGCGATCACCTCGGCGCCGGGAGGGTTGGATTGCAGCGAAATCCAGGCACCTGATGACAGGATGGCCGCGTAGCGTCCGTCGTCGTGTTGCAAGACGAGCGACTCGTAATACACGCTCTCTGCGTGGCTTCGCTCTTCTTCCGCTCGACGCGCCCGCGCCCAATACACGTCGGCGAGACCTGCACGCGCTTCAGCGGAGTCAGGATCGTATCCCAGAGCCTGGGTGTAGAACTCGACCGCAGAAGCGACCGCTCGGGCTTGGTCCGCATCGGCTGCCTTGGCCGCGTCCTCGAGTGTCCAGCCTGGGCGCTTCCGGTCGACGGGCTCCCAGGGTTTGACTTCGCGTAGGAGGTCCTTGGCTTCTGACGTGAGGCGCTGTCGCTCACTCAAGAGAGCAGAGTGACGTTCCACTTCCACCTGTGCGCTCACCACGAGGCGCCGCGCTTCCTGTTGCTTGCGGGACTTCTCCTTCGCTCCTTCCAGAAAATCTTCTATCTCCGCCGCCACGGCCTCACACGAGGCTGGGCGATCGTCTGGTGCTTTGACCAGAAGTCGCAGACACAGATCTTCCAACACCAACGGGCACCCTCGCGCTCGCAGGCTGGGCCGCACAGGTTCTTGCGTCATGGTCGCAGTCAGCACGCCGAGCATGTTTTCAGCCTCGAATGGCACGGCCCCCGTCAGCAACTCGTAGAGGATGACGCCGAGCGCGAACAGATCACTCCGATGGTCGAGCGCCTCGCCTCGCACTTGCTCGGGAGACATGTAGCCTGGGGTGCCCCAGAGTTCGCCGAGCGCCGCCTTCGCTTCGCCTGCGCTGATGATCGCCGCGATTCCCCAGTCGGCGACATAAACTTCTCCATAGCCCCCGAGCAGGATGTTGTCGGGTTTGAGATCGCGATGCACGACTCCACGCACATGCGCATAACCCATCGCGTGGCACACCTGCATGAG
>JAYVXK010001151.1:0-3167 GCA_043785265.1 Myxococcales bacterium
TGTTCTTGTACATTCCCGCAACGAGCGTCCGCGATCAGAAAAGCGACGACGGGAACGGAGGGGACGCGGCGGACGGGGACGGGAACGGCGGACGGGAACCGATGCGGCGACGGGTGCGGCGACGGCGGACGGGTACGGGTGCGGGGACAGCAACGGTTCAGACTCGAGCGACTCGTTTTCGACTAACGACTGTTCGCTCGCACGAAGCGCTCGACCTTCGATGCAAACAGCGGAGGTGTCTCCTGCATCGGGTAGTGCCCAGCCGATGGGCAGACCTCGAAGATCGCCTGCGGATGAACCGCTCGGAGCCCGGACTCGACGGCAGCGTGCGCAAACGGCGGTGCGTCTTCGGCGCCAGTGAGCGCGAGCATGGGGACGCTAGTTTCAGCGGGTGTCGTCGCGAGATTGGGGCGCGCGAACAGGTCCACGTAGGCCTCCACGGCTTCTGGTTTGGAGCACGCCGCCCAGCGCTCGATCTTCCAGTCGAGCCAACGCGCCGAGAGTCGGTCGCCCCGCTGCGATGCGAGCGCATCACGGCGACGGCTCGGATCGCGTGCGATGCCGCGTAGGAAGTCGACGACACGATCAGGAAGATGCGTGCCCGGTGTGACCGGTGCGACCAGTGTGACACTCGCGATGCGCGACGCAGCGGAACGCGCGAGCCGTTGCGCGACCACAGTAGACATCGAGTGCGCGAGCAAATGGAAGTGCGCCCAGCCAAGATGATCCGCAACCGCGAGCACATCCACATCAAGCGCATCAGCATCAACGCCTCGCATCGGATGCGAGCGAGATCCGCCGTAGCCTGGGAAGTCGATTCGCGCGCAGGTGAAAGAGGCTGGGTCGAAGTAGGGAAGCGTGGCGTCGTAGTTGGCGGAGTCTCCCAGCCAATCGTGAAGCATGAGAACGCGCTCGGGACCGTGACCGTCGAGAGTGTGTGCGAGGATCATTTCGCGACCGTGGTAGCACACGCAACACGTCCGCTGGGTGCCACCTGCGTTTGCGACAGACAACTAGATTGCCAGGGTTGGCGCGAAATCAAGGCTGATTGCAGGCAGATCGTGTGGTCATGGTCTTGCTGTGCACTGATCGTGCGTTGGTCATCGTTTCTCGTGATGCTTCTCGGGTGCTCGTCAGCGCAGGAGACCACTCAGACCAATGTCGATCGTTGGGAGGTGACCGCGAGTGGCGGCACGTCTCCCACGGTACTCTTGCTCGCTGTGGACGATGGAGTCGAGAGCTCGGCGTTGCGGGGCTCCATCACGCTCGAAGCGCTCACCGCGAACCTCCACGGGTTGCTCGATCCGGAGACCGATCCCGCGAGCTGGGTCTCGGTGGATGCTCGCGTCTTCGTCGCTCACTCGTCGAACCCTGGGGTCATCGTCGGGCCCCTCACATTGCAGACTGTTCACGTGACCGACTCGGACTTGCGCACTCTGGCAGACTCAGTCCTCACAGAACTCCGTCGCCCATCGACGGTGGCGGCACCGAACACAGTTCTGCTGGCTGCGCGCAACGCGAGCGATCTCCTCGAGGGGCGTCGCCTTCCCATGAACGCGGACGAGGCTCATGTGGTCGCGAGCCTTCCTGTCATCCTTCCCATCGAGCACATGACCGTGATGAGCGCACGCGACGACGCGAGTCCAGGGGCACCCGCGTCTTATGCTCTCGATCACGCAGTCAACCGGAGTGCTTCTTTCGTAGGCAATGGGAACGCAAGCACTCCACGAATCGCGGCGTGGAAGACTGCGAGTGGCGCATGGGAAGGTCAAGGTCAACCTCAGGATCTGTTTCCTCGGGGCTCTCAGTGGGGTACTGGCAGCCCGTGCAACACGGCCTTCGATCGCATACGCCGAGAGCCCGATGGACACGCCGCCTGCGTCATCACGATCGCCGCGCGTGCCCTCTCTTCGTGTGATGCTGCGCGTGGCTGGGGCGACCCCGTCGCGAACGGCGTTTCGAAGGCAACCTGGAAGCAGGGCCGTGAGGGCCCCGAGCGAGTCTGCGAAATCCAACAACTCGAGAGCAGCGCGCTCGCCAGCTGCGTAAAAGGCTCGGGTCCCGACGCCGCAGGCTTCTGCCTCTCACCGACCGCATACGCCGCGTGCGGCTGGGGCTTTCGCTTTCCGACGCGCGCGTTTCCTTATGGCTTGGGTCGCGTCAAGGTCATCTGACCAAGTAGTCTACGGGGCTCGTTCAGCGACCCAGATATCGAGCCCGCCGGCGCCGCTGGGTCGATTCGAACTGAAGTAGAGACGACACTGGTCGCGCGAGAGCCACCCAGGCGCGTCGTTGTCGGGCGTGTTCAGCTCGGTCACGGCGACGGGAGTGGAGAAGGGATCCTGCACGGTCGCGCGTTGGGCGACGTAGATGTCGGACTGCTTGGCATCGGACCGTCCGAAGTAGATGGTGAGTCGGTCAGCGCTCAAGACAGGAGTAATCTGTGAACTCGACGAGGTCTCCAGTTCGCTGACCTTGGTAGGAGTCTGGAAGGTCTGTCCCTGCCGGGTCGCGTGGAAGATGCTGCTGAATGAGGTCGAGCTAGAACTGCGCCCTGACGCGAACCAAATCTCTGTGTCGTCGGCTGCCACAAACGGTGAGACGTCGTCACTGGTGCTGTTCAGTGCGGGGATGAGCGAGGCCCCCGCGAACGGTGCCGCGACCGTGGAGCGCGACATTGCCCAGAGGTGTTGGCGTTCATTGGGAAGGCGCGCGGAAAAGTAGAAGGTGAGGCCGTCCGCCGACGGGCACGGCTGGCGCACGTAGTCTCCGACCGAGTTTGCAGCGGCAAAAGGTATCGCTCCCCCAAAAGGTGCCGTCACATTGCCGCGGGTGGCGACTTGAATGTTCACTTTGGCGCCGCCGTCGGCCGCGTAGATTTCGAAGTAGAGAGTGAGTTCGTCTGGCGTGAGTTGCGGAGACAGATCGTCGAGCGGCGTGCTCACTGAAACAAGATGGACGCCGTTCGCCGGGAAAGGCGTGCTGATATTGCATCTTACGCCTGCGTCGACACCACCCTCAGCAGGCTTGGCGGCATCTGGGAGCGACACGACGGGGGCGTCGCCTACACAACCAAAGAACCAGCCCGTCGATGCGCCAAGCAAAGAGAAAAGAAGAACGTGAGAAGCCTTCATGCTTGCGTGAGTAGCACAGCTCGGTCATCCGCA
>JAYVXK010001152.1:0-3163 GCA_043785265.1 Myxococcales bacterium
GGGTATCGGCTGTTTGCGTTCGAGCATCGCAACTGGGAAGCGATCGACATCGACGACCAAAAGCTCGCGGCGCTCGGCGGCGCATTGCTCGCGAAAGAAACGAACGACGGTGGCACCGACAAGGGAAAGGCAGCGCTCGCGATGCGTTTCGGTCCGGGCATCGTCGGCACGCAGTTTCACCCCGAAGCAGACGCGCCTGGTGTTCTCGACTGGGTCGAACGTCCGGAGAGCAAAGCGGCACTCGCCGAGGCGTATGGCGTGTTCTTGCTCGAGCGCATGCAAAAGAGCCTCAAAGATCCGGAGCGACTCGCCAAGACTTTCGCGCTCGTCATTCCTGGTTGGCTCACCTACCGCTTCAACGAACTCGCCCCCGCTCGCGGCTGGCAAGAAATCGCCGACCCGACTCAAGACATGCGCGACTTCGACGCAGCATGGCGCTCAGTCGGCTGACCGTAAGAAGGTTCGCATCGGCTTGTGCAGTTCGAGGTTGGCGGACTAGGTTCTCGCCATGACTTCGAAAATTGGTCTCATCGTGGGAATGGAGAACACCTTCCCGCAAGCGTTCATCGCGAAGGTCAACGAGACGCCCGGCTTTCACGCCGACCTCATCAAGATCGGTGCAGTGAAAGAGCAGTTTCCGCGCGACTACGCGGTCATCGTCGATCGACTCAGTCACGAGGTTCCGTTTTATCGATTCTTCCTCAAGGTCGCGGCGCTCGCGGGCACTTACGTGATCAACGATCCGTTTTGGTGGTCGTCTGACGACAAGTTCTTCGGGTTCTCGCTCGCGTCCAAGATTGGCGTAGCGGTCCCGCGAACGATCATGCTGCCGCAAAAGAAGTACATGAAGGGGATCGATCTCGAGCGCAGTCTGCGCAACCTCGAGTTCCCGCTCGATTGGGAGGCGATCACCGATTACATCAAATTTCCGGCTATTTTGAAGCCTGCGGACGGCGGCGGCTGGAAGCACGTCACGCGCGTCAACGACATGAGAGAACTCATGGACGCTTACGACGCGAGCGGTGAGATCGTGATGACTCTGCAAGAGTTCATCGACTTCGACGAATACGTACGCTGCATTTGCATCGGCAAAGAGTTCATCTTGCCCATCGACTACGATCCAAAGCGACGCTGTTACATCGAGCATGACGGCGCGTTTTTGACGCGCAGCCTCGAACAAAAAGTCCTCGATGGTGCCTACGCGCTCAATCACGCGCTCGGCTACGACATGAACTCAGTGGAGTTCGCCTGCAAAGACGGCGTGCCGTATGCGATCGACTTCACCAACCCCGCACCAGACTTCGATGTTCACTCGATTTTGCCCAAGCACTTTCACATGGTGGTCGAACACATGAGTCGACACGTGATTGAGTGCGCAAAAGCGGGCAGCGGCGGTCTCGTCCAACACCCCGAGGATTACGCCTATCGGCGCTATCTCGCGCAGACCGCAAACGAGCGCCCCAAACGCAGTTAAAAGCACGTATGAAGGGGCTTGCTACGACACTAGCAATTGGCGCAAACTCACGGAATGCTGGACGGACAGTTCACGCTGGGGGTCGAAGAAGAATACCAAATCGTCGACCCTGAGACGCGGGAGCTCAAGAGCTACATCTCGCGCCTGCTCGAAGACGGAAAGAGCGTGCTGCGCGAACGCGTGCGCATGGAGATGCATCAGTCGGTCGTCGAGGTCGGCACGGGCATCTGCAAAGACATCGGCGAGGTGCATGGCGAACTCACCGAGATGCGGGGAGAGCTCTCTGCGCTCGCAAAAAAGGGCGGCCTGCGAATCGTCGCCGCGTCGACGCACCCCTTCTCTGACTGGAAAACGCAGGAAATCAGCCCCAACGAGCGTTACTACACGATCATCGAAGACCTGCAGGACATCGCGCGCGCGAATTTGATCTTCGGTCTGCATGTGCACGTGGGCATCAAAGATCGCGAAGTGGCGATCGCTCTGAACAACCAGATTCGATATTTCTTGCCGCACCTGCTCGCGCTCACCACGAGCTCACCATGTTGGCTCGGTCGCAAGTCTGGCCTGATGAGCACGCGCTCGCAGATCTTCAAGCGTTTCCCGCGAACGGGCATCCCGGATGAGTTCGAGGGACCCGAGCACTTCGATCAATTCGTCAATCTGCTCATCAAGACTGGTTGCATCGACAACGGGAAAAAGATTTGGTGGGACGTGCGTCCGCATCACATCTTCGACACGGTCGAAGTGCGCATCTGCGACATGCCCACGCGCATGGATCACACGATCGCAGTCGTCGCCTTGGTGCAGGCGCTGATGGTCCAGCTGTACTTGATGCATCGACGCAACACGCAGTGGCGACGCTATCCGCGCAGTCTCCTCGAGGAGAACAAGTGGCGCGCAGTTCGGTTCGGGACCGACGCAAAACTCATCGATTTTGGCCGAAAAGAGGAGCGCCCGTTCTCCGAGCTCGTCGTCGAGTTGGTGGAGTTCGTGAGCGAGGCGTCTGATCTTCTCGGCACGACGGACGTCGTCGCGCGCGTCATCGAGATTCAAAAAGAAGGCACGAGCGCCCACCGACAAATCGAAGTGTTCGACAAGACAGGCAGCATGAAGGCCGTGACCGACCACCTCATCGCCGAGACCATGCGCGGGATCTAGGCTTGGTTGCGGGCTAGGATTGGTTTGCGAGCCAGATGCCGACGGCGCCACCGGTCCATGCGGTTTCGGCGTTTCGGTTTTGATCGACGCCCAGCATTTTGCCGCGACTGAGGCGGACGAGCGGCAACAGCGGGACGAGCGGCTCACCTTCGCCACCGCGCATCAACATCATGCGAACTTCTGCTTTCACTGCGTTGTGAGAGCCAAGCGGTTCGCCTTCCTTGGCGTGCGGCATGGGGATGACCCACGCATACTCGACCTTGCGCTGAAGAATCGTCTCGGCGCGACGCGCGTCTTCCACTGCATCAACCGCTTCACGAGTGACATCGACAATCACTCCGGAGCCGGCAAACGAGAAGAGTGGCTTGAGCACATAGTTCTCGAGATCGCTCGGAATGGCTGAAATTTGGGACAAATAACGAGTCTGGGGGACCGTCGGGTGATCCAGGTGCGGCAGAGAGTACTTGGACCACACCCAATACCAATTGGGATGCGAGCACCACGTGACGTCGAGTTCATCGCGCCACGAAA
>JAYVXK010001153.1:0-3163 GCA_043785265.1 Myxococcales bacterium
CGTTTCTTTTCGTCGTCGGTAGGCACGGGTCATCCCGACGGGGCGTCCGCGATGCTCGTGTCTGGAGTGGCCTGATCTGGGCTCGAATCTTTGCCAGAATCGACAACACTCGTGTCTGGTGCAGACGCTTCGCTCAAGGTGGGCTCGCACCCTGCCCCCGCGTCACAGTTGGGCGTTGTCCCGTCGATGCAAGCACCGACGACGAAAGAACAACAAGCGAGCAGCAAGATGGTAACGGCGACGTAGGCGCGCATTGCGTTCGAGACTACCGAAAATCAGGCGATGTCGCTAGGAAGCTCATTGCTGTCCTTGGGGCACATACGCGAGGGGGAAGTCGACGTTCACGCACCCACCCTTTGGGGCAGGCAGGTGAGACGCCAAAAACGTGCGCGCGGCGCAGTCGCCAACCGTGGTGACTGACATGTCGTTGCTCGCAACAGACGCTGAGCACACTTGACCATTGCCAGCGATTTTCAGGCTCAGTTTCACGTGCCCTTTGAGGGTGGGATCGTTGCCAAGCGCGGCCTCGTAGCACTTTCGACGCGTTTGACGGGCAATCATGTTCAGACCGTTCTCGAGATCGGTCGACGTCGTGCCGTTGCATGTTTTCACGTCGCAGGCGTTGACCGTGTTGACGGTGACTATGCGGACCGTCGGCGGCGGCGCAATACCAGAATCTTCAGGAGGGGGCGGAGGGACGTCGTCAATCAGGTGTGAGGTGATTGGAGAGGACATGGAAGGAGTCGCGGTCGCGGTCGTGATGAGTTTGACCGGCTCGGGACTGGAGCACGTCTTGAAGAGGACGAGGCTCACGATGCCCACGAGCAGAAGCAGACCGACTGCGATGTACTTGCCGTTTCCCCCCGTGGGGACTCCCGCTTGCGAGGGAGGCGGAATCGAGCTCATGGGGTTTCGCTTGTCTCCTAAGATCGCCTGAACACGGCGCGTGAACTGCGAGGACTAGGGCACATCGGCCGCCGAGTATACAGGCTGGCTCATGGCTCGCCATCACCATCGTTAGGCCAAGGGTCGAAGCGATCGGACGGTAAGCTAAACCACCTCGTAGAAACTCAGGCTCGAATCCCCATAACGTCGCGTGGTGGTGATGTGGAGCGAACTCGGTTCGGGGGCGGTGTCCTTGCTGTCGTGCTCGAGCACCAGTGTGCATTGCGCATCGCAGAGGGCGGCCACACTCGACCACAACTCCACGAACGCAGCCTCACGCACGAGCGCATAAGGCGGGTCGCAAAACACGACATCGAACGGACCTTTGATCGTACGGAGCGCACGCTCTACTCGCTGCGAAATCACGGTCGATTCGCGATCGACACCCAACGCGTGGATGTTGGCTTGCAGGGCAGATAGTGCGTCGCGAGCGTCCTCGACAAAGACGACGTGCACCGCTCCACGGGACAGCGCCTCGAGTCCCAACGCACCTGTTCCAGCGAACAAATCCAAGACACGCGCACCGTCCAACGATCGCCGCGAAGAGATCATCGAGAACAATGCTTCTCGGACGCGATCGGCCGTTGGCCTAGTTTTGTGGCCTTTTGGGGCGCGAAGCTCTCGTGACCTATGCACGCCGCCGGTGATGCGCATCGCACATCCACCCTACCACCAGAGGCTTTGCTACAAAGGCCCAAGCCGAGTTACCCTAGCGTTCCATGACGCGTTCCTGGCCCTCTCGCCTCGCCTTCTTCCTCTGTCTCTTTGCGATCCTGATCGCCCCGACGGCTGCCCGCGCGCAGTCGAAAGGCCCGGTTCACGTCGTCAATCTCGACTCGGACGACACGACTGAAGATCACGCCGATGGACTGACCGCCGCGCTCAAGAGCCGCGTGCGATCCACTCCAGGCTGGCAGATGTCCGAGACGACCGACTCGCTCTCGATGCTGATTCCCGCGCTCAAGTGTCCGCCCAAGCCAGATGCAGGCTGTTTGGGGCGTATTGGTGATCAGCTCAAGACCGATCGATTTTTTTGGGGCTCAGTCACCAAGTCAGCGACCCCTCATCAAGTGACCGCAGAAGTTCACCTGTGGCTGCGCGGCAAACCCGAACAGAGCGTGAAAGAGTCGTACACGGACAATCTCAAAGACGGCAACGACGAAGCGCTCAAGAAAATCGCGACGCGCATCTTCGAGCGACTGAGCGGCGTGGGAACGGACGGCACTGTGACCGTTCACAGCTCTCTCGAGACTGCGCAAGTCTTCGTCGACGGTCAGCCAAAGGGCGCTCTCGACAAGGGCGTGGTCTCGCTCACTCTCAGCGCGGGTTCACACAACATCGAACTGCGAGCGGACGGTTATGCGCCGCAAGGACAAGAAGTGTCTGTCGTCACGGGTGCAGAGTCGTCCATCACGATCGAGCTAAAAAAAGGCTCTGCGGTGCCAATAGGACCTCCGCCGCCCACGGAGCCAAGCAAGCCAGTGTCGGTCGCAAAGGTCGTCGGCTTCACTGCGATGGGTGTCGGTCTCGCGCTCGGTGTCGTGGGTGCCGTCGAAGGCGTCCGCTTCCTCGGACTGCAGTCCGACAACAGTGACGACCACAACAACCCCTTGCTCAAGGGCGTACCGGACTTCTGCTCACCAGGCATCGGTGTGGATCCCATCCTCGCGGGCAACGCTTGCGATCGCAAGAAGAGCGCTGAGGGAGCACGCACGTTGACGTTCGTGTTCATTGGCATCGGCGCCGCCGTCTTCATCGCGGGCGCTGTCGTGCTCGCGACCGATCGCGGTCCCAGCGAGAAAAAGTCAGCATCGTGGCGCGTGTCTCCTTCGATCGGACCAACAGGTGGCGGGCTCAGCGTGGCCGGCGCGTTCTGACCGCCACTCACTGTTGCGCGTTCGTTCGCTGTCTTTGCACGCGAAGGACTGTTCGTCGTGCGGTGCCCCAGAGCATCGCCTGGATTGAGGCAATACTCGTGGCCACTCCAAGGATCCCCAGGCTCTCGAAGAGGCCCTCGGTGAGTAGCCGTCGATAGCGATCGGCGTTCGCTATCACCGGTTCATTGAGCGCCGCGTGGAGCACCTCTTCTGCGTCGGCGACAGCGCCACCGAGGCCGGCAAGCACCACAACGATGATGAGTGCCAACGACAAAGGAGCGAGCGCATACTTTCCCTTGGTTTTCCACTCGACGACCGACGTGATGCAACCAGCGAATCCA